>JBKJTX010000487.1:0-11666 GCA_046590315.1 Ramlibacter sp.
ATTGCCGAAGAGCTCAAAACGCCACTGGGCGATGTGGTGGGCTTCAAGGTCCGGTTTCAAGACCGGCTGAGCCGCGATGCGTCCGTCAAGCTGATGACCGACGGTATCCTGCTGGCCGAGACGCAGACCGATCCGTTGTTAAAACAGTACGACACCATCATCATCGACGAGGCGCACGAGCGCAGCCTCAACATCGACTTCCTGCTCGGCTACCTGCGCGAGATCCTGCCGCGCCGGCCGGACCTCAAGGTGATCGTAACCTCGGCCACCATCGATGCCGATCGCTTCGCGCAGCACTTCGGTTCTATCAAGGGCAAAGCGCCGGTGGTTTACGTATCGGGGCGGATGTTTCCGGTCGATCAGCGCTGGCGGCCGTTCGAGGAGTCGCGCGACTACGGCCTCAACGAGGCGATCGCCGACGGCGTGGACGAACTCTGGCAGGGGGGCGGGGGCGGCGACATCCTGGTCTTCCTGCCAGGCGAACGTGAGATCCGTGAGGCCGCGGACCACCTGCGCGGGCATCTCTCGCACAAGCCACTGACGCGCAGCGCCGAGGTGCTGCCGCTTTTTGCGCGCCTGTCGCCGGCCGAGCAGGACCGAATCTTTGACGGTCACAGCGGGCGCCGCATCGTGCTGGCAACCAACGTGGCGGAAACTTCGCTCACTGTGCCGGGCATTCGGTACGTGATCGATGCCGGCAGCGCGCGCGTCAAGCGCTACAGCTTCCGCAGCAAGGTAGAACAGTTGCTGGTCGAGCCGATCAGTCAGGCCGCGGCCAACCAGCGGGCCGGCCGTTGCGGACGCGTCGCGGATGGCATCTGCATCCGGCTCTATGACGAGAAAGACTTCGCCGGCCGCCCGCGCTTTACCGACCCGGAGATTCTGCGTTCATCGCTCGCAGGTGTGATCTTGCGCATGAAGGCGCTGCATCTGGGTTCGGTGGAGGATTTCCCGTTCATCGAGGCACCCGCACGGCGCGCCATCGCTGACGGCTACCAGCTACTGAACGAACTGGGCGCCGTCGATGACGCCAACGAACTGACCGCGCTGGGCAAGGAACTCGCCAGGCTCCCGCTCGACCCGCGCGTGGGCCGCATGATCCTGGAGGCGAAACAACGGGGTGCGCTGGACGAAGTGCTGGTCATCGCGTCGGCTCTCTCGGTGCAGGACGTGCGCGACCGTCCGATGGACATGCAGACCCAGGCCGACCAGCAGCACGCCAAGTTCGACGACGACAAGAGCGAGTTCTCCGGTTACCTGAAATTGTGGAAGTGGATCCACGATGCGCGTGGCGGGCACGGCGCCGAACATAAACTTTCAAACCGCCAGTACGAGCAGTTACTGCGCCAGAACTTCGTGAATATCCGCCGGGTGCGTGAATGGCGCGACATTCACAGCCAGTTGCACACGGTGGTCGCCGAACACAAATGGCCGATCAACACCCAGCCGGCGAGCTACGAGGAGCTGCACAAGTCGATGCTTGCCGGGCTGCTCGGCAACATCGGATGGAAGCCCGACGACGAGGACCTGTACATCGGAGCGCGCGGGATCAAGTTCTACCGCCATCCCGGTGCGCACCTGCGCAAAAAGCCCGGGCGCTGGGTCGTCTGCGCCGAGCTCGTGGAAACCGCCCGCCTGTTCGGTCGGGGCATCGCCAACATCGAGCCGCTGTGGATCGAGCAGGTGGGCGGGCATCTGCTGAAAAAGCAGCTGCTCGACCCGCATTGGGAAAAAAAGGCGGCTGAAGTCATGTCGCTCGAGCGCGCCACGCTGTATGGGCTCGTGATCTACAGTGGTCGGCGTGTGCCGTTCGCTAGCGTTGACTTGCAGGGCGCGCGAGAGATCTTCATCCGTGAAGGCCTGGTGGCTGGGCAATGGGACACGCGGCTGCCTTTCCTGGCCGCCAACCAGAAGCTGGTGAAGCAGGTGGAGGAACTGGAGCACAAGTCACGACGGCAAGACGTGCTGGTGGACGAGGAGTTGATCTACGCGTACTACGACAAGCTCATTCCGCACGACGTCTTCAGCGGCAAGAGTTTTGAACGTTGGCACCGTGACGCATCACGCGCGGAACCGGCGCTCCTCAAGCTCACGCGCGACGAGTTAATGCGGCATGAGGCGGCAGGCATCACCACCGATGCGTTCCCGAAAACGGTTCGGCTGGGTGGCGTCGACTGCGCCGCCGCGTACCTGCACGAGCCGGGCGATATCCGGGACGGCGTCACCGTCAGCGTGCCGCTCTTCGTATTGAATCAGGTCAGCGAGGAGCGAGCGGAATGGGTGGTCCCCGGAATGCTCAAGGACAAGGTACAGGCGCTGCTCAAGAGCCTGCCACAAAGACCGCGGTCTCGATTCGTACCCTTGCCTGAAACGGCCACACGCCTGGCCGCGCAGTTGACCGAAGCCGGCGCTTGGGCTAACGGCTCCTTGACCGACGCGTTGTTAAAGACAGTACGCGCCGAGACCAGCCTGGAAGTGAGGCGCGCCGACTTCAAGCTCGACATGCTACCGGCGCACCTGTTCATGAACTTTCGCATCGTGGACGAGCACGGCCGTCAGTTGGGGATGGGCCGCAACCTGGGAGCGCTGAAGGCCGAACTGGGGGCCCAGGCCCGGGGCGCTTTCCAGGCTTTGGCGGGAATGAAGGGCGTGGCAGCTGCACCAATGACCCCGCGCGAGGGGAACCCGACCGCCGAAAAAATGAAGTCGTATACGGCCGCACTGCAAGCACCGGATCAGCGTTACACCGCGTGGACCTTCGGCGAGCTGCCCGAGTTGATGGAAATCAGCAAGGGCGGCACCAGCCTGATCGGCTTTCCGGCGGTCGTGGACCAGACAGACGCAGTCACTATCGAGGTTTTCGACGAACTGGAAGTTGCCGCTGCCAAACATCGCGCGGGTCTGCGGCGCCTCTTTGCCCTTCAGTTGAAAGACGCCATGAAGTACCTCGAAAAGAACATTCCCGACCTGCAGAAGATGGCGGTGGCGTACATGCCGCTGGGGACCCAAGAGGAGTTGCGCGAGCAGATCATCGAGGTGGCACTGGACCGAGCATTCATGCTCGACCCGTTGCCCACCAACGAAGCCGACTTCAAGCGGCGAAGCGAGGAAGGCCGTGGGCGCTTGACCTTGATCGCGAACGAAGTTGCGCGCCTCGCGTCCACCATTCTTGTGGAATATGCAGGGGCGCTGCGTAAGATCAAGGACACAAAGAACCAGCCGGACGCGACCGGCGATGCAAGCCAACAACTGCAGCGCCTCTTGCCCAAGCGCTTTCTTGCTGCGACGCCTTGGCTGCAGTTGCAGCACCTTCCACGCTATCTCAAAGCTGTTGTTTTGCGACTGGACAAGTTGAGGGCTGAGCCCGCGCGCGACACGTCCCGCTTGGCCGAACTCAAGCCTCAGGAGCAGCGCTATTGGCGCCTGGTTGCTGAGCGAAAGGGCGTGGTTGATCAGCGCATGCAGGAATTCCGCTGGCTGCTTGAAGAACTGCGCGTGAGTTTCTTCGCGCAGGAACTGCGCACACCTCAGCCCGTGAGCGTGAAGCGACTGGACAAGCTGTGGGCCCAGCTCAATAGCTGAGGCCCCACAGACGGGCTAGATCTTGCCCATCAAAAGCAGCACCACCAGGATCAGCACCACCAGGCCCAGACCGCCCGAAGGCCCGTAGCCCCATTTGCGGCTGTGACCCCACGTGGGCAGGGCGCCGACCAAGAGGAGGATGAGCAAGATGAGCAGGATGAGCGAGATGGACATGGTTTTCTCCTTGTGAATTGACGGCCCATCCTGGCATCGCGGGGTTCACGGCTGAGCCAGCGGCTTTCGGTGGTCTGCGTCAGCAAAGCACCTGCTCGACTGTAGGCGCAGGCAGTGAGGTGACATGTGCCATTCTGCTGACCATATGGTCGGGTACCACTACTTTTCTCTTCGGTACAAAGCCGGTGTGCCGGCCTCAAGGGGCATGGTCTACTTGCCCACCCATGGACCGCCGCAGTTTTATCGAGTCATGCACGGCCGGCGCGGCGTGCATCTCCGCCGCGGCCGCCATGCCAGCCTTTGCCGATGCCAAGCCCAAAACTTATGCGCGCGCTCTTCTGATCGCAGAGGGGGGCGAACCCTTGAAGGCCTCGCGCCTGAAGCCGCTCACCAATTACCTTTTTCACTATCCGTTTGAGGCGACGCCGGTCTTCCTGCTTGATCTCGGCAAGCCCGCCATGCCGCAGGCGCTCAGCACGCGCAGCCGCGACGCCTACGCTTGGCCCGGGGGCGTCGGCGCAAACCGCAGCGTCGTCGCATATTCGGCCATCTGCGCGCACCAGCTGGTCTATCCCACCAAGGAAGTGAGCTTCATCAGCTTTCGCAAGACGCGCGCGCAACGCGGCGTACAGGACGAACTGATCCATTGCTGCGCCGACCACAGCCAATACGATCCTGCACATGGCGCCCAGGTTCTCTCAGGCCCGGCCATGCAGCCGTTGTGCGCAGTCTTGTTGTCGCACGACCCCAAGGCTGACACGCTGACCGCGTATGCCACGCTGGGCGGCGAACTGTTCGACGAGTTCTTCAAGAAGTACGACATGAAGCTGAGCTTGGAGGTCGGCGCGAAAGCGCACAACGCCGTGGCCGGTCAAACCGTCGTTCGGGAACTCGAGAAGTTTTGCAAGAACCCCGTGCAGTGTTAGTGGGCCGGGACGGCGGCCTCAGAGCTTTGCCAACCGGTCCAGCGCAGTGTGCAAGGTTTCTTCTTTCTTTGCGAAGCAAAAGCGGACCACGCGTTGATCGAAACCGTCGCCGTAAAAGGCGGACAGTGGGATGGCGGCGACGCCGATCTCGGTCGTGAGCCACTTGCAGAACGCATCTTCGCCAAGATCGCTTACTTCCGAGATATCGACGCACTGGAAGAAGGACCCTTCGCTGGGCAGCACTTTGAACTTGGTGCGCTTCAGCCCCGCGCGGAACAGGTCGCGCTTGCGCTGATAAAACGCGGGCAACTGCTGGTGCGGTTGCGGATCCGTCATGTACGCCGCCAGACCATGCTGCACCGGCGTGTTAACTGTGAACACGTTGAACTGATGGACTTTGCGGAATTCGGTTGTGAGCGGCGCGGGCGCGGCCACGTAGCCGATCTTCCATCCCGTGACGTGGTAGGTTTTGCCGAAGCTCGAGACGATGAATGCCCGTGCAGCGAGGCCGGGAAAGCGTGCCGCGCTTTGATGTTCCTCTCCATCGAAGACCATGTGCTCATAGACCTCGTCACTGATGAGGAGCACGTCGGTGGGCGCGAGCAGATCCTGGAGCTGGAGCATGTCATGGCGGGACCAGACTGTGGCGCTGGGGTTGTGCGGGCTGTTGACGAGGATGGCGCGGGTCCTGCCGTTGATGGCGCCTGCGATCTTGTCGAAGTCCGGCCGAAAGGTGCCCGGCGTCAGGGGAACGCGTACCACCGTGCCGCCTGCGAGTTCGATGTTCGGCACGTAGCTGTCGTAGCACGGCTCCAGGACGATCACTTCATCGCCCGGCCGTACGACGGCCAATATCGCCGAGATGATCGCCTGAGTCGCTCCTGCGGTGATCGTGATCTCGTTGACGGGGTCGTAGCTTCGGCCATACATCGCCTCGATCTTGGCGGCCACGCCTGCGCGCAATGCCGGCACGCCGCTCATGGGCGGGTACTGGTTCAAGCCGCGGGTCATTGCATCGGTCACTGCCTGGACCAGCCGGGGGTCACAGTCGAAGTCAGGAAAGCCCTGACCCAGATTGACCGCGCCTGTTTCCAGAGCGAGGCCCGACATCACCGTGAAGATGGTGGTGCCGACGGCGGGCAGTTTGGTTTGTATGGTCGGCGTGCGCGGGGTCATTTGATCAGTTGGGGACAGAGCTGAAGATCTGTCCCGCAAGTTTTCACATACCGTAGTCGTTGACTTTGCCGCTCATGGCTTTGGCGATCAGGTTGCGGTCAAGCCGGTCCGACAGCAACTCGGCAAATTTGTACACGAAATTGCGCAGATACGCGCTGCGCTTGAACGCGATCCGTGCCACGTTTTGGCCAAAGAGCGTACCGAGCGGGCGCACCGCCAGGTCGCTGTTGGTGCCGTCATCGCGCACCGCCATCTCGGCCACGATGCCAATGCCCAGCCCAAGCCGCACATAGGTCTTGATGACGTCGGAGTCAATGGCTTCGAGCGCGATACGCGGCTGCAGCTTCTTGTTGGCAAAGGCGGCGTCGATGCGGGTGCGGCCGGTGAAGGAGGGGTGGTAGGTGATGATCGGCTCGGCCGCGAGATCTTCCAGGCCGATACGTTCCTTCTTCACCAGGGGATGATCGAGTGGGAGCACCAGCACGTGCTGCCATTCATAGCAGGGCAAGGTGACCAGGTCCGGATAGTCTGAAAGCGATTCGGTGGCGATGCCGATCTCGGCGATTTCGTCCATCACCATTCGAGCGACCTGGTCGGGCGACCCCTGGTGCAGGCTGACGTTGACCTTGGGATACGCCTCGCGCAGCTTGGCCACTGGCACCGGCAGCACGTAGCGTGCCTGCGTGTGCGTGGTGGCGATGGAAAGCGTGCCGCTGTCCTGTGCGCTGAACTGCTCACCGATGCGCTTCAGGTTGCCGACTTCGCGCATGATGAGCTCGATGCTTTTGAGCACATGCTGGCCCGGCTCCGTCACGCGCTTCAAGCGCTTGCCGTGGCGGGCAAAGATTTCAACGCCCAGCTCTTCTTCGAGCTCGATGATTGCCTTGGACACGCCGGGCTGCGAAGTGTGCAGCGCCTTGGCCGCCTCCGTCAGGTTCAGGTTGCGCCGCACGGCCTCCTGGACGAATCGGAATTGATGCAGATTCATACCGAATTTCTTCTAAGGGATAAGTTCATTATGCCTTGCGCTCTATGCGGCGCCGCGCGCGCTGCTCATTCCAGCGCGATGGTGGCAAGCAATTCCAACACCCGGTCATCTTCGCCAACCGCCGGCCGCAAGTTGAACTGGAGTCCCGGGTACTGGCCTCGCAGCTGCTCGATCATCGGGGGCAAGTCCTCGCGCGCGTGCTTGCCAACCCCAAGAAAGAGGGGAACGACCGACACGTCTGACGCACCCAGGCGGGCGAGCTCGGCAACTGCGGAGGCCAAGTCGGGCCGGTCGAGTTCGAGATAGGCGCAGCGCACCAGCGTCTGGGGCGAGCGCGCCGAAACTCGTGCGGCAATGAGCTCGATGGGTTTGCGCCATTGCGGGTCGCGGGACCCATGGCCAAACAGGACGATGGCATTGCCGACTGCCACACCCTACCTTCGCAGCACCAGCCAGCCGAAAGCGCCTAGCGAAAACATGCTGTAGATCAGCCCGGGCGCGGCCGCAGTCAGCCAAGGTCGCCAGTTCTGCAGGTTGCCGATGTAGCCGAACACATTGTTCAGCAGGAAGAAGCTGATCCCGATCAATACGCCCCCGAACACGTAGCTTGTGATGCCACCGGAGCGAAAGTGCAAGTACGCGAAGGGCAGCGCGAGCACCACCATCACCAGGCAGCTCAACGGATAAAAGACCTTGCGCCAGAACTCGATCTCGTAGCGCTGCGACGTCTGGCCATTGGCTTCGAGGTGCCGGATGTACTGGAACAAGTCGATCGTGCCCATGCGATCGGGTTTGAGCAGGGCGACCGACACCATCTCGGACGTGATTTCGGTGGGCCAGCGCAAAGTCGGCAACTTCACGCGGTCGACCCTGGCCATGTTCGTGCCCTTCGTATTGAATTCGCTGCGCTCGGCATTCAGCAAGGTCCACGAACCGTCGTCGGAGAAGCGGCCTCGGGGGGCCTGCATGACAGAGACCAGGAAGCCGCGAGAATCGGATTCGAAAATGCGGATGCCCTGCATGTCGCCTTCGGGAGTCAACGAATTCACGTTGACGTTGTACGTGTGGAACGGCTGCTTTTCCTTGAGCCAGGCGCCGGTCTGGCCGATGCTGATGCGGCCTTCCAGCCGCGCCTTCAACAACTGCGCTGCCCGGTCGGCAGCCGGTGCAAGATAGTCGCCGGCCGCGAAAGTGAGGAGCGTGAACATGAGTCCCAGCGCCAGCAGCATGCGCAGCGCGCGCCACGGCCCGAGCCCACTGGTGCGCAAAATGGTGTATTCGGAACTCTGCGCCAGCCGTGCCATGACAAAGATGGTCCCGATCAGCACCGCGATGGGCAACAACTCGTACAAATGGCTGGGGATCATCAACGTGACGTAGCCCAGCGCATGCGTCAACTGGTAAGTGGCCGAGCCCTTGCCGACGTTGCCCAACTCGTCGACGAAATCGAAGAAGAAGAAAAGGGCCAGGAAGCCGATGGCGACGAACACCACGGCCGCCAGCACTTCGCGGTAAATGAGGCGACGGATGGTCTTCATGCCGCGCCTTGCGCCGCCGATGGACGCGGCCCCGCCAGACGGCGGAAAGTCCAATTATTGTGCTGCTTGGCAAGCCAGAAGCCGCTCGCGAGCAGCACACCCGAGTGCAGTCCAAGCAGAAAGCCGCCAAAGCCCACACGTCCGGTGGCCACCCAGCTCTGACCGAGATTCAGCAGATTGAAATAAACGACGAACGCGAACAGCGCGAACACCAGATTGCCGCTGCGCCCCGCCCGCGGGTTGACGCTGGAGACGGCCACCGCAATCAAGACGAAGTTGAAGGCCGCTAACGCGAGCCCCAGGCGCCACCCGAGTTCGCCCAAGTTGATCGGCGTGGGCTCCAGCACCAGCGCGAAGGTGGAGCGCGTCTTGGCTGGCAGCGCGTCGCGAGTTGCCAGTTCGTTTGCGCCGATGCGATTCGTGAATTCGTCGAACTCGCTGATCTTGAGCTGGCTGCCGGCCTTGGGTGAGCTTTCCATTCGCTGCCCGTTGGATAGCTGGAGAAATTGGCTGTCACCGATGCTCACAATCCGGCCACTTCGCGCCGAGGTCACGGTCTCCTTGCCGTGCTCGTCGGTGGAAATGAAGATGTTTTTGCCCGACTTGTTGTCGGGCGTGTCCTTGTCCAGAAAGAAAACGCGTCGCCCGCTCGCGGATTCCTGAAACTGCCCCGGCGCGACACGCTCCAGGTCTCCGCGCTTGCCATAGCGGTCTTTCAGCTCCTGGGTCTGCTGGTTGGCCCAGGGCCAGGCCACCAGCGCCAGCACCATGACTACCAGAAGGATTGGCCAAGCGAAGCGGAACAGCGGCGCGAGAAAGGCTGCCAGGCCACGGCCGCCTGCGAACCAGATCACCATCTCGCTGTCGCGGTACATGCGCGACAGCGTGCCGACGATGGCGATGAACAGCGACAAGGTGAGGATAGGCGGCAGGTAGCCCAGCACCGTGTAGCCCATCACCATCAGAATGTCCTGCGGGTTGACGCTGCCGCGGGTTGCCTGGCTGAGCGTGCGAATCAGCGTCATCGTCATCACGATGGTCACGAGCACCACCAAGGTGGCGCCGAAACTGCGGGCCAGTTCCTTGCGAAGCGACGAATGGAATAACATCAGCCGGGCAAAAATGCGTTTGAGAAAGAAAAACAGCGAATTATGGACTTCGAACTCAAGACCATGGACCCAGCGCGTGCTGCGGCGGAAAAATGCGATGCCCTGGTGCTGGTGGTGGGCGAGAACTTCAAGCCCGGCAAGGACGCACTGTCCAGGCTTGCCGCCGATGCGCTCAAGGCGCGCGACTTTGAAGCCAAGCCAGGCAAGCTGCTGCAGGCGTACCGCAGCGCGGGCATCAGCGCAACCCGGGTGGTGCTGGCCGGTTGCGGCGACGGCTCGGGCAAGCGGGTGCAAAGCGCAGTGATGGCCGCTGTCGGATCCTTGCGCTCGCCTGGCATCAAGCGGCTGGTCATTTGCCTGCCCGCCGATGCGGGCGACGACGCGGTTCGCGCTGCAGTCGTCGCCACCGCCGAAGTCAGCTATGTGTACGTGGCGACCAAGTCCAAGCCGGAAGGCCGCGAGCTGCAACGCGTGACCGTGGCGGTCGCCGACGCCGGTCACCGAAAAGCAAGCTTCGCGGCAGCGCAAGCGGCAGCGCGGGGCATCGAATTCGCGCGTGAACTGGCCAATCTCCCGCCCAACGTGGCGACACCCACGAGGCTGGGCGAAGAGGCCAAGAAGCTCGCGAAAGAGCAGGGCTTCCAGTGCGAGGTATTGGGCCCCAAAGAGATCGCCAAGGTCGGCATGGGCTCGTTCCTGGCCGTGTCGCAGGGGTCCGAGCAGCCGCCACGCTTCATCATTCTCAAGTACCAGGGTGCGGCCGCCAGCCAGGCGCCGTTGGTGTTGGTGGGTAAAGGCATCACCTTCGACACGGGCGGCATTTCCATCAAGCCGGCCCAGGACATGGACGAGATGAAGTTCGACATGGGCGGCGCTGCCAGCGTGCTCGGCACGTTCCGCGCGCTGGGCGAATTCAAGCCGGCAATCAACGTCGTCGGGCTCATTCCGACCTGCGAGAACATGCCTGACGGCAAGGCCGTGAAGCCGGGCGACATCGTCACCAGCCTGTCTGGCCAGACCATCGAAATCCTGAACACCGATGCCGAAGGCCGGCTGATCCTGTGCGATGCACTGACTTATGCCGAGCGCTTCAAGCCGAGCGCCGTCATTGACATCGCCACGTTGACTGGCGCCTGCGTGGTCGCGCTTGGCGGCGTGCGCAGCGGTCTCTTCGCTACGGACGATGCGCTCGCCGGGGCCTTGCAGGGCGCCGGCGAAGCCGCGCTGGACCTTTGCTGGCGCATGCCCCTGGACGACGAGTACGCCGAGGGCCTGAAGACCAACTTTGCCGACGTCGCCAATGTCGCCGGCCGCGCCGGCGGCGCCATCACCGCGGCCAAATTTTTGCAACGCTTCGCGGGGAAATTTCCCTGGGCCCACCTGGACATCGCCGGTACGGCCTGGAAGGGCGGTGCTGCGAAGGGCTCTACAGGGCGGCCGGTGGGCTTGCTGTTCCAGTTTCTTCTGGGGCTGCAGGAGGAGGCGCCGAAGCGACCGAAGCGCACGGCTGCCAAGCGCAAGTGACCGGCGTCGAGTTCCACTTCAATGCGCCCAGCAAGCTGGCTTATGCTTGCCGGCTGTTGCGCAAGGCCGTAGGCAAGGGTGCCAAGGTGGTTGTGACCGGAGAACCCGAGGTATTGCGCGATCTGGACACGGCGCTTTGGACCTTCTCGCCGCTGGAGTTCGTTCCGCACTGTCACGCGGATGCCCATCAGGCGGTGCTGGACGCGTCGCCTGTGATCCTGTCGGACTCCGCGCCCATGGCGCCGCACCGGCAGGTCCTGCTCAATCTGGGGGCATGCATTCCGGAAGGCTTCGAGCGCTTCGAACGGCTCATCGAGGTGGTGACGCAGGGCGAAGAAGACCGGCAACAGGCCCGCGAGCGGTGGAAGCACTATGCAAGCTGCGGCTATGCGCTCAAGCGTAAAGACCTCGAGTTAAAGGATGGCACCTGATGGCCGGCCGCAACCCGCCACGCTACGTCCCCACGCTCACCGACGTGGTCACGTCGTCGCCCCCCGGAGGCGCGGCGGCCATGCCCCGGCTGTCCCAGGAGCAGCTCATCTATCGCGTGATGGAGCGGGTGGATCTGGTGCTTGAACGCCGGCTGCGCGAGGCCATTGCCGCCACGGTACTCGAGCAAACGCGCTCGCTCGGCCCGTTGCTTCGCGAG
>JBKJTX010000203.1:0-3713 GCA_046590315.1 Ramlibacter sp.
GCTCTGCTGTGCGAAGGAACCATTCGCATCGGCTGGGTGAACGCCACGAGCCTGCGACCTGCCAGAATCCCGCCGACCCTCCTGGAAGCACTACAACAATGAATCAAGACATGTCGATCCTGCAACTGGTGCTCAACGCCAGCTGGGTGGTGAAACTCGTCATGCTGCTGCTGGTGGGCATTTCCATCTCCAGCTGGGCGGCGATCTTTCGCAAGCTCTTCTCGCTCAAGCGGGTGAACACGCTTAACGACGAGTTCGAGAAAGAGTTCTGGTCGGGCACCAGCCTCAACGATTTGTTCGCGGGGGCCGCGCAAAATGCCAAGCTGGCCGGCCCCATGGAGCGCATCTTCGCCAGCGGCATGCGCGAATACACCAAATTGCGCGAGCGCCGGATCACGGATGCAGCCACGTTGCTCGACGGCGCACGCCGGGCCATGCGCGCCAGCTTTCAGCGCGAAGTGGACGTCGTCGAAACCCACCTGTCCTTCCTCGCCTCGGTCGGGTCCGTGTCGCCCTATGTCGGCCTGTTCGGCACTGTCTGGGGCATCATGCATGCGTTCACCGGCCTGGCCAGCCTGCAGTCGGTCACCCTGGCCACCGTGGCGCCGGGCATCGCCGAGGCGCTCGTCGCCACGGCCATCGGGCTTTTTGCGGCCATCCCCGCCGTTGTCGCCTACAACCGCTTCGCGCGCGACATCGACCGTGTGGCCATCAAGCTGGAGACCTTCATCGAGGAGTTCTCCAACATCCTGCAGCGTAACCTGGGCGCCCACTCGGCCTCGGGGCACTGAAGCCGGAGCTGCACATGCCTGCCACCCACACCCGAGGCCGCGGCCGCCGCACCATCAGCGAGATCAACATGGTGCCCTTCATCGACGTGATGCTGGTGCTGCTCATCATCTTCATGGTCACGGCGCCGCTGATCGCTCCGAGCGTCATCAATTTGCCCAGCGTTGGCAAAGCCGGCGCCAAGCAGCCCGATCAGGTGATTCAGGTGACCATCGGCAAGGAAGAAGGCGTGGACCTGAAGATTGACGACAAGACCTTCAGCGTCCCGCTCCAAGACCTCGGCGCCACGGTGCTACAGGCCCAGGGCTCTCGGCCCGCCGGCTCGAGTGCGGTCGTGATCAGCGCCGACCGAAGCGTCAAGTATGAGATTGTGGTGAAGGTCATGGACGTCTTGCAGCGCGCCGGCGTGCAGCGCGTCGGCTTGGCGGTTCAGTTCGCCAAGTAGGGTCATGAACGCGAGCACCGAGCGCCTGGAATTCGCACCACCGCCGGAGCGGGCCGCCGTGCGCGGCTTCGTGCTCGCGATCATTGCGCACATCCTGCTGATGCTCGCGCTCACATGGGGAATCAATTGGAAGCGGGAGTCCGACAGCACGGCGGCCGAAGCCGAACTGTGGGCTGCCGTCCCGCAGCAGGCCGCGCCCGAGGTCGTGCAACCTCCTCCTGCGCCGATACCTCCAGCGGTCGTTCAAGCCCCACCGTTGCCGCCCCCCACCCCGGTCGAGAAAATCGAGCCCCCACCTCCGGTCGCCCAGGAGCCCGACATCGCGATGGAGCGCGAAAAAAAGCGCCGCGCTGAAGCGCAGCGGCGGCAGGAAGAACTGGAGCGCCAGAAAAAAATCGACGCGCAGAAAAAGAAGGCGGAGCTCGAACGCGAGAAGAAGGATGAGGTCAAGCGGCAGGCTGTGGCGCAGCAGAAGGCCGCAGAAGAAGCCAAGCGCCGTGAGGAGCAGGCCAAGGTGGCGAAAGACAAGGCCCGCCAGCAGCTCGAAGACAAGAAGACCGCGGCGCTGCGGCAGCAGCAGATGGATCGCATCCGCAAGATGGCGGGGGCTGCCGAGTCGCCAAACCCCAGCGCTGGGTCGGGGCAACCGTCTGCAGGCTATGCCGGACGAATCGCCGCCAGAATCAAGCCGCACATCCGCCATCCGCAGGACGTTCCCGGCAATCCTCCCGTGGAAGTTGAGGTGCGCACATCCCCCGACGGCACCATCGTCGGCCAGCGGGTGGTCAAGTCCAGCGGCAACGCAGCCTGGGACGAATCCGCGCTTCGGGCCGTCATCGCCACCGGCTCGCTGCCTCGCAACGAAGAGGGACGCGTGCCCTCTGCAATCACCCTGAGCATCCGGCAGCGCGACTGAGCGTCCGTGCGGCGCATCAGCCTGCTTCGTAGACTATCTGGGCCATCCCCTGATCGGCCTGCGCCATCCAGCTTCGCAGCGCTGCGTCGCTGGGGAAGAACTTGCGGTCTTCCAGGCGCAACTTATCTTCAGCGATGAATTCGCCGAAGCGCAGCGAGAACCGGATGCCGAGGCCTCGCACCAACTCCCCCTGCTCGGTCAGCTCGCGTCGCGCAGGATATTCGCGAAGCAGCTGCTCTACGCTCGGTGGTTTCTGGCCGTTGGTACGGTCCACTTGCACGCGCAGGTACTTGCCAAAGCGGCAGCGCGCGGTCGCCAAGTCCCAGACCTGGTTCACCTGCAGGCGGAATCCGCCGGTGAAGCGGTCCGGCTGCAGCCTCGCCATCACGATCACCAGCTCGTCGTCCTTGAGCAGGTTGCGATTAACGTTGATGACAGCTTCGTCAGCGGTGGCCTCAATGGTTGCAGTCTTGTCGTCGAGTTTGAAGATCGCGAGCTTGCCGCGCTGGCCGTTGATCACCCGGAAATCGCCGACGATGCCGGCCAGCAGTTGCGGCTCGCGGCTGTCGATCAGATCGTCGATCTTGCGCTTGACGAAGCGACGCACTTCGCTTGCCACCTCGTCGAAGAGATGGCCCGACAGATAGAAGCCAACCGCCGTCTTTTCGAACGTGAGGCGCTCCTTCACGCCCCACGGCGTGGCCTCGACCAGCGGAGGCTCCTGCGTGCTGGCGGCGTGAGAATCGCCGGCGTCGAACAGGCCGCCCTGATTGGCGTTGGCTTGCGTGGCGTTGGCGAAGTCGAATGCCCGGTCAACCGACGCGATGAGCGAGGCGCGATTGAGCTGAAGCGAGTCGAACGCGCCGGCCTTGATGAGGGCTTCGACCGTGCGCTTGTTGATGCGGGTGCGGTCCACTCGCACGCAGAAATCGTACAGGCTCTTGAAGGGGCCGCCTTCGCTACCAGAGGGGCCTCCAAATTCCCGAGCCTTCACGATCGCGTCGATCGCCTGCTGGCCGGTGCCCTTGACGGCACCGAGCCCGTACCGAATCACCGTATCCGAGATCGGCTCGAACCGGTAGCCGCCCCGGTTCACGTCCGGCGGCTCGAAAGTGATGTTGAAGTTCTTCTGCGCGTCTTCGAACAACGCCCGCAGCTTGTCGGTGTCGTCCATTTCCACCGTCATGTTGGCGCAATAGAACTCCGCCGTGTAGTGGACCTTCAACCAACCGGTGTGGTAGGCGAGCAGCGAATACGCCGCGGCGTGCGACTTGTTGAAGCCGTAGCCCGCAAACTTCTCCATCAAGTCGAAGATCTCGTCGGCCTTCTCCTGGCCGATGCTCTGTTCCGAGGCGCCCTTGCGAAAGATTTCCCGGTGCTCGGCCATCTCTTCGGCCTTCTTTTTTCCCATCGCGCGGCGTAGCAAATCGGCGCCGCCGAGCGAGTAACCGCCCAGGATCTGCGCTGTCTGCATCACCTGTTCCTGGTACACCATGATGCCGTACGTTTCCGACAGCACGGGCTCGAGCAGTGGATGCGGGTACACCACGTCCTCACGCCCAT
>JBKJTX010000286.1:0-7451 GCA_046590315.1 Ramlibacter sp.
GTGGGCCGGTGCGCTGCTGTTCTGGGTGGCCTGGGCCTCGGGCGCGGTCGGCGCGACGCTGCTGTTCGGCGTGCTGTCGTTCGTGGCGCTGCGCGAGTTCATCACGCTCTCGCCGACGCGGCGCGGCGACCACCGCAGCCTGGTACTGGCGTTTTTCGTGGTGCTGCCCATTCAGTTCTGGCTGGTGGGTACGGAGCACTTCGACCTCTTCACGGTATTCATTCCGGTCTACGTGTTCCTCGCGATCCCGGTGGTGAGCGCGCTGGCCGGCGACACGCAGCGCTTCCTCGAACGCAATGCCAAGCTGCAGTGGGGAATCATGGTTTGCGTCTACGGCATGAGCCACGTGCCCGCGCTGCTTCTGCTGGACTTCCGGGATTACCAGGGCAAGGGCGCCTTCATGGTTTTCTTCCTGGTATTTGTGGTGCAGACGTGCATGATCGTGCAGTACCTTGTCACACGCCGCTTGAAGCGCCCGCCGAGCGCGCCGCAGGTGAGCAGCACTTTCAACTGGTACAGCTGGTGGGCCGGCGTGATCGTCGGCAGCATCGTGGGCGGACTGCTGTCTTTCATTACACCCTTCGAGCCGCGGCAGGCGCTGGTGATGGCCTTTGTCGCCTGCGTGGCCGGTTCCATGGGACACTTGGTCATGAAAGCCTTGAAGCGTGATCGCGGTGTGACGGCCTGGGGGCAGCGCGGCATTTCGGTCACCGGCGCCAACGGCCTGCTCGATCGCGTCGACGCGCTGTGTTTCGCCGCGCCGATCTTCTTTCATTCAGCGCGCTGGTATTTCGGAGCCTGAGAGCGACCGAATGAGCAAGCCCTTGCGCATCCTCGGCATCGACCCCGGCTTGCAAACCACCGGCTTCGGCGTGGTCGACGCCACAGGCCACACCCTGACATACGTCGCCAGCGGCACGATCACCACCACGCACCTCGATCGCGGCGACCTGCCTGCGCGATTGAAGGTGCTGTTCGACGGCATCGGCGAGGTCAAGGCGCGCTACCAGCCCGACGTCGCCGCGGTCGAGATCGTGTTCGTCAACGTGAACCCGCAGGCCACATTGCTGCTGGGGCAGGCGCGCGGGGCGTGCATCACGGCGCTGGTTTCGTGCGACCTCGCGGTGGCCGAGTACACGGCGCTGCAGATGAAGCAGGCCGTCGCCGGCCACGGCAAGGCCGGTAAGGCGCAGGTGCAAGAGATGGTCAAGCGGCTGTTGAAGCTGCCGGGCTTGCCGGGCAAGGATGCGGCCGATGCGCTCGGCTTAGCCATCACACACGCGCATGCGGGAGCGGCGATGAGTCGCATCGCCGAGGCGACTGCTACGTCACGAAAAACGAGTGGGATGTACCGGGGCGGACGGACGAACTGATCCCGCCGGCGAGGTGGCGCAAGTCTCAACGCTCAGCCGACCCGCTCCAGAATCAACACCGCGAAGAACACGAAGCCGGCCGCCACCGTCCACTTCAGCAGTCGGAGACCGATCAGCTTGAAGCGCGCCTGGCCGGTACCGGCATAAAAGGCAAACGACACCGCTGCTGCTAACAGGAGCAGCAGCATCGCCCATCGAAAAACCAGCATGAGTGCCTTACCAGGCGCGCGCAGGCTGCGCGAATCCGGCCGGCGCCTGCTTCTCGTCCTGGAACGTGACGATCTCGAAAGCGCCGGGCTGCGCGAGCAGTTCGCGCAGCAGCTTGTTGTTGAGGGCATGTCCCGAACGAAACGCGCTGTACGAAGCCAGCAGCGGCTTGCCGATGAGATAAAGGTCGCCCATCGCGTCAAGCATCTTGTGCTTCACGAATTCGTCGTCGTAGCGCAGGCCGTCGCTATTGAGCACGCGGTAGTCGTCCATCACGACGACGTTGTCCAGGCCGCCCCCGAGGCTGAGGCCGTTGGCCCGCATCATCTCGACGTCTTTGGTGAAGCCGAAGGTGCGCGCCCGGGCGATGTCGCGGGCATACGAGCCGGTACTGAGGTCGAACTCGACACGCTGGCCCGTGGAACTCACGACCCGATGGTCGAAGTCAATCTCGAAACTGAGTTTGTAGCCATGGTAGGGTTCCAGCCGCACCCACTTGAGGTTGTCGCCACTGCCCTCGCGAACTTCGACCGGCTTCAAAACGCGGACGAAACGCCGCGGCGCATTTTGAAGCTCGATGCCGGCGCTTTGCAGCAGGAACACAAACGAGGCCGACGAGCCATCGAGGATCGGCACTTCCTCGGCGGTGATGTCGACGTACAGGTTGTCCAGGCCCAGGCCCGCGCAGGCCGACATCAGATGCTCGACGGTGTGCACCTTGGCCCCGCCGTTGGAGATGGTGGACGCCAGCCGCGTGTCGGTAACGGCCTGCGCCGACACCGGGATATCCACGGGAATAGGCAGATCCACCCGCCGAAAGACGATGCCGGTATCCGGCTGGGCCGGCCGCAACGTGAGCTCCACCCTCTGGCCGCTGTGCAGGCCCACGCCCACCGCGCGGGTGAGGGTCTTGAGGGTACGTTGCTGAAGCATGGCCCTAATTTTAGGTGCTCGGTAGTAGACGCCCATGTCGCAAGGGTAAAGCCGTGTCAACAAAGAAAAGAGGGTGGGCCACTTGCAAAGCCCACCCCCGAAGTCTCCACTGGAGAACAGCTTCTTTGTCTTTCACCACCGCATCTAACCAGACCACTTGAAAAACGCGCAGCGTTTTTCAAGTGAATCAATCCGCCTGCTTGCGCAGGAACGCCGGAATTTCAAAGTCATCCATGCCGCCGTTGGACAGCGCGTCGACTTTCGCCGCTGCCTGCGTCCGGTTGGTGCGCCAGACGCTGGGCACGGTCATGCCGCCGTAGTCCGGCTGGTTGGTCGGCTGGCTCTCGCGCGTCTGGATCGCACCGGGGACGCCCACGATGGTGTGGATGGTCGGCACGTTGAAGGACACGTTGTCGGTGCCGGTGCGCAGCACCTGCAACGGCGGCGCAGTGCGGCGCTGGCCCTGGCGCGACAGACCGGTGGCCACGACCGTGACCCGCACCTCATCGCCGAGGCCGTCGTCGTAAGCCGTGCCATAGATCACGTGCGCGTCGGGCGACGCGTAGGCGCGGATGGTATTCATCGCCAGCTTCGACTCTGATAGTTTCAAGCTGCCCTTGGCCGCGGTGATCAACACCAGCACGCCCTTGGCGCCTGAAAGGTCGATGCCCTCCAGCAGCGGGCAGGCCACAGCCTGTTCCGCAGCGATGCGCGCCCGGTCGGGTCCCGAAGCCACGGCCGTGCCCATCATTGCCTTGCCCGGCTCGCCCATCACCGTACGCACGTCTTCGAAGTCGACGTTCACATGGCCGGGGACGTTGATGATTTCCGCGATACCGCCGACAGCGTTCTTCAGCACGTCGTTGGCGTGCGCGAAGGCCTCGTCCTGCGTGATGTCGTCGCCCAGCACCTCGAGCAGTTTCTCGTTGAGCACCACGATCAGCGAGTCGACGTTGGCTTCCAGTTCGGCCAAGCCGTTATCGGCATTGGTCATTCGGCGCCCGCCCTCCCAGTCGAACGGCTTGGTGACGACACCCACCGTCAGAATCCCCATTTCCTTGGCGATGCGAGCGATCACCGGCGCCGCACCGGTGCCCGTGCCACCGCCCATGCCGGCCGTGATGAACAGCATGTGCGCACCCTGGATGGCCTCGCGAATGTTCTCCACGGCGGCCTCGGCGGCATCGCGGCCCTTCTCGGGTTTACTGCCCGCGCCCAAGCCGCTGCCACCCAGCTGGATGGTCTTGTGCGCCGACGTGCGGGCCAGCGCCTGCGCGTCGGTGTTGGCGCAAATGAACTCCACGCCTTGCACGCTGCGCCCAATCATGTGGTCCACCGCGTTGCCGCCGCCACCGCCGACACCGATCACCTTGATCTGCGTGCCCAGGTGGAACTCTTCCACTTCAATCATTTCGATGCTCATATGAATCTCCTGTATCCGTTGCAGCTGCCAATTGGAAAAATCGTTGTTGTGTGATGCATGAATCGTCACGTCGGCGGATCAGTGGACCGCCATCGCTCCTTTCTTAAGCTGGGTGGAGAACCCCGCGCAAGCCACAATTTGTACAGGCTCATCAAAAGTTCCCCACGATGAAATCCTTGAAGCGGCCAAACGCCGTCTTCATCGATCCGTTCTTTTGCGCAACCTTGAAGCCGCGCAGGCGCGCGAGCCTGGCTTCTTCCAGCAGGCCCATCACCGTCGCGGCGCGCGCTTGCGCGACCATGTCCGACAAGGCACCCCGGTACTGAGGGACACCGCGGCGAACCGGTTTGAGGAAGATGTCCTCGCCCAGTTCCACCATGCCCGGCATCACCGCGCTGCCGCCGGTGATGACAATCCCCGACGACAAGACTTCCTCGTAGCCCGAGTCGCGAACCACCTGTTGCACCAGTGAAAAAATCTCTTCGATGCGCGGCTCGATGACGCCTGCCAGAGCTTGCTTGGACAACATGCGCGGGCCTCGGTCGCCCAAGCCCGGCACCTCCACCTGCTGGTCGGGGTCGGCCAGCAGCTGCTTTGCGTAGCCGCTTTCCACCTTGATGTCCTCGGCGTCCTTGGTCGGGGTGCGCAGCGCCATCGCGATGTCGCTGGTGATCAGGTCCCCTGCGATCGGGATCACCGCCGTGTGCCGGATGGCGCCGTTGGTAAATATCGCAACGTCGGTCGTGCCGGCGCCGATGTCAACCAGTGCGACGCCCAGTTCGCGCTCGTCGTCGGTGAGCACGGCGTGACTGGAAGCCAGGGGGTTCAGCATCAGTTGCTCGACCTCCAGGCCGCAGCGGCGCACGCACTTGATGATGTTCTCGGCCGCGCTCTGGGCGCCGGTCACGATGTGCACCTTGGCTTCCAGCCGGATGCCGCTCATGCCGATCGGCTCCTTCACGTCCTGGCCGTCGATCACAAACTCCTGCGGCTCGACCAGCAGCAGGCGCTGGTCGGTGGAGATGTTGATGGCCCGCGCCGTCTCGACCACGCGCGCCACGTCGGCCTGCGTCACTTCGCGGTCCTTCACGGCCACCATGCCGCTGGAATTGATGCCGCGAATGTGGCTGCCGGTGATGCCCGTGTAGACCCGCATGATCTTGCAATCGGCCATCAATTCGGCCTCTTTCAAGGCTTGCTGGATGCTCTGCACCGTTGCGTCGATGTTCACCACGACACCGCGCTTGAGCCCGTTGGACGCGGCGATGCCCAGGCCCGCGAGCTTGAGCTCGCCACCGGGGAGAACCTCGGCCACCACCACCATCACCTTGGCGGTGCCGATGTCCAGTCCCACTACCAGGTCCTTGTATTCTTTTGCCATGTGTCCGCCTAGTTCCTCTTTTTTCCTGCCGCGTCCGCACTTGTGGTGGTGACGCCCCGCAGCCGTACCGCGTAACCGTCCGCATGCCGCAGGTCGGCCGACATGAGCGCATCGGGCCGGCGGCCGTAGCGCGACGCCACCTGAGTCAGCGTCTGTACGAAGCTCTGCGTTCGCGTGACCAATTCCGCCGTGGTGCCGCGCCCCAACTCGATCGAAGCCCCCGTGTCCAACTCCAGTTGCCAGTTGCCGCGTGGGGTGAGCGTGAGAGTTTCAGCCACCAATTCGAGCGGCTCGAACAAGGGCTTGATCGCCTGGTAGGTCGCCAGCACCACCGCCGCCTGACCGTCGGGGCCTGCCAGGCGCGGCAAGGACTCCTGATCGACGTCGCCGACATTGGCCTCGAAGACCTCGCCAAAGTTGTTCAGCAGCTTCGATTCGTTCTCGGCGCCCCAGAGCGCGGCGGGTTCGTGCTCTTGCAGCACCACGCGCAGCCGATTGGGGAACTCACGGCGCACGCTGGCGCGGCGCACCCAGGGCACGGCCTCGAACACCTGACGCGCGGCTGCGAGGTTGAGCGTGAAGAAGTTACCCGCCAGGCGCGGCGCCACGTTGGCGCGCAAGGTCACTGCACTGTTGCGCGCCACGTCCCCTTGCACCGTGATGCCGGCGATCGTGAACAACGGGTTGCGCAGCGCCCACCAGACTCCGGCCGCCAGCAGCATGACGAAGCAAATCGAGAACAGCGCGGTCGCCGCGAAGTTCATCAACTTGACATCAAACGGCGTGGGCAAGCTCGCGGTCATTTGGCTGCCTTCCCTATTTCCTGGTCGAGCGCGGCCGAAGCGAGCAACTGCAGGCACAGATCCTCATAGCTGATACCGGCCGCGCGCGCCGACATCGGCACGAGCGAATGGCCCGTCATCCCGGGCGAGGTGTTGATCTCCAGCAGGTAGGGCTTGCGTGTGGCGCTGTCGATCATCACATCCACGCGCCCCCAGCCGCGGCACCCCAACACGCGGTAAGCCTTAACCGCAATTTCCTGGATCGCCTGCTCCTCGCCTTCAGGCAGGCCGCAGGGCACCACATACTTGGTGTCGTCGGTGAAGTACTTGTTCTGGTAGTCGTAGTTGCCTTCAGGTGCGACGATGCGGATCACGGGAAGCGACCGGGCGCCGTCCCCCGTTCCCAGCACCGGGCACGTCACCTCGTCGCCGTTGATGAACTGCTCGCACAGCACGTCGGCGTCCAACGCCACCGATTGCGCGACTGCGTCGACCATTTCGGAATAACCTTTGACCTTCGCCACACCGATGGAAGAACCTTCACGCGCCGGTTTGACGATCAGTGGCAGGCCCAGGTCATCGGGCACGGCGAGCACCTGCTCGCGCGTGTAGGCATCACGCCGCAGCAGCTTGTATTTGGGCGTTGGCAGGCCTTCGGCGATCCAGACGCGCTTGGTCATGATCTTGTCGATCGAAATGCTCGAGGCCATCACACCCGAACCCGTGTACGGGATGCCCAGCAGCTCGAGCGCGCCTTGCACGGTACCGTCTTCGCCAAAGCGACCGTGCAGCGCGATGAAGCAACGCTTGAAGCCCTTGCGCTTGAGCTCGGACAAGTCACGTTCGGCCGGATCGAAGGCGTGCGCGTCCACGCCCTTGGACTGCAGCGCCTTCAGCACGCCGCTGCCGGACATGAGCGACACTTCGCGCTCGGCGGAGTGGCCCCCCATCAGGACAGCGACTTTGCCCATTGCCGCAATCTCGTTCGAAGCATTCTTTTGCGCGGTCATGCAGCGCCTCCGATTTCTACCAATTTCGCGGGGACGCCGCCGATCGAGCCCGCTCCCATGCACATGACCACATCTCCATCGCGCGCCGCTTCAAGGATGGCATCCGGCATCCCGGCGATGTCGTCGACGAACACGGGCTCGACTTTGCCGGCGACGCGCACCGCACGGGCGAGCGATCGCCCGTCCGCCGCCACAATCGGCGCCTCGCCGGCTGAATAGACCTCCGCCAACAGCACAGCGTCGGCCTGGCCGACCACCTTCACAAAGTCTTCAAAGCAGTCGCGCGAGCGTGAGTAACGGTGCGGCTGGCTCGCCAGCAACAGGCGCCGGCCGGGCACATCA
>JBKJTX010000098.1:0-2907 GCA_046590315.1 Ramlibacter sp.
CTTTCGGCCAGGGTGAGATGGCCAACGTAACAGCGTTGGCGACCTGGGTGGCCGGCCAGTCCAAGGGGCTGCCATTCAACCTGCCCCAAGGCCACGCGCAGGAACGCACGTTCTACGAGGCGGGTAAGCGCATCTTCTTTATGCGCGGGGGGACACATGACTTCGCTTGCGCATCCTGCCACGGCGAAGACGGGAAGCGGATTCGTCTGCAGGAGCTGCCGAACCTGACGAAGAACCCGGGTGACGGCGCTGGCTTCGCAGCTTGGCCGGCGTATCGCCTGTCCAATGGCCAGATGTGGGGCATGCAGCTGCGCTTGAACGACTGCTATCGGCAGCAACGCTTTCCCTACCCCGAGTTCGGCAGCGACGCTCTTTCTGCGTTGTCCACTTACCTCGGTGTGAACTCCAAGGGCGCGAAGTCCGCGGCGCCCACCATCAAACGCTGACCCAGGAGCTGGAATGAAGAAG
This sequence comes from Ramlibacter sp., assembly GCA_046590315.1. Classification (GTDB taxonomy): domain Bacteria; phylum Pseudomonadota; class Gammaproteobacteria; order Burkholderiales; family Burkholderiaceae_C; genus Ramlibacter. The sequence goes on from JBKJTX010000098.1 coordinate 469, forward strand.
ACTCTGCCCGCCGCCCTTGCCGCCCTCGTGGTGGCCGCCGTGGTGGTCGGTTGCGCCACAGGCGCCGGAGCGCCTGCAGCCAATCCGGATCAGGTTGCCGCCGACATGGTGAAAGCCGCGTTCCGCACGGAAGGCATTGCGAAGATCGAGCGCGTCACCGAGATCGACGAGACCCTGAAGGTCTGCAACGCGGCCGACGTGGCGGGCCAGCCGCTGGATGCGGCGGTGGCCAAGCGCATCGAGGAAGCAAATCTCAAGACGATCAAGTGGCCAGCCGACGGCAAGTTCGTCGGCGACTGGAAGCAAGGCGAGCAGATTGCCCAGAGCGGACGGGGACTCACCTGGACCGATGCCGCCAATACCGTCAACGGCGGCAACTGCTACAACTGCCACCAGATCAGCAAAGAGGAAATTTCGTTCGGCACGATCGGGCCCAGCCTGTACAACTACGGCAAGCTGCGCGGCGTTGCCGACCCGGCGAGCGCCGCAGCCAAGCCCATCGTCGAATACACATGGGGCAAGATCTGGAATGCCAAGGCTTACAACGCCTGCTCCAACATGCCGCGTGCCGGCCACATGGGCAATCTGAGCGAACAGCAGATCAAGCATGTGATGGCGCTGCTGCTGGATCCGGCTTCACCCGTCAACAAGTAAGCGCGTTCTGCTGACGCTGCGGTCCGGCGATTTCCTCTGCAGAAGGCGGCACGCAACATGAATCTTTCCAAACGCGAATTTTTCCAGGTCATGGGCGCGGCCTCCGTCGCGGGCATGGGCCTGGGACGATGGGCCAGTGCTGACGCTGCCACGGCGGGCAATGCGTTGTATGACATGCCGCGCTTCGGCAACGTGTCGTTCCTGCACATGACGGACTGCCATGCGCAGCTGAAGCCGATCCATTTCCGCGAACCGAGCGTGAACCTCGGCGTTGCGGACATGAAGGGGCGCCTGCCGCACTTGGTGGGCGAGAGCCTGCTCAAGGCTGCGGGCGTGCCGACGGGCAGCGCCGAAGCGCATGCCCTGACCTACCTGAACTTCGAGCAGGCCGCCCGGCGTTACGGGAAAGTCGGCGGCTTCGCGCACCTCGCGACACTGGTGAAGCGCTTGAAGGCAGATCGGCCGGGCGCGCTGCTGCTCGATGGGGGCGACACCTGGCAGGGCTCCGCGACGGCGTTGTGGACCCAGGGCCAGGACATGGTCGATGCCAGCAAGCTGCTGGGCGTTGACTTGATGACCGGTCACTGGGACTTCACGCTGGGTATGGACCGCATGAAGGAAATCATCGAGAAGGACTTTGCCGGCAAGATCGAATTCATCGCCCAGAACGTGAAGACCATCGACTTTGGCGATCCGGTCTTCAAGCCTTATGTGATGCGCGAGATAAACGGTGTCCCCTGCGCCATCATCGGCCAGGCGTTTCCGTACACGCCGATCGCGAACCCTCGCTACCTGGTCAAGGATTGGGAGTTCGGCATCCAGGAGCAGAACATGCAGGCCATGGTCGACGAGGTTCGCGGCAAGGGCGCGCAGGTCGTCGTGCTCCTCAGTCACAACGGCATGGATGTCGATCTCAAGATGGCGGGCCGCGTGACGGGCATCGACGCCATCATGGGCGGCCACACGCACGACGGCATGCCTGTTGCGTCAGTGGTAGCCAACAAGAGCGGCAAGACACTGGTGACCAACGCCGGATCGAACGGAAAATTTCTTGCAGTCATGGACTTGGACGTGAAGGACGGGAGGGTGGCGGACTACCGTTACCGCCTGCTGCCCGTTTTCGCCAACCTGCTGCCGGCCGACGCAGCGATGGAGGCACTCATCACACGCGTGCGCGCGCCGTACGAAGCCAAGCTGGCGGAACGGCTGGCGGTCACAGAGGGCACGCTGTACCGCCGCGGCAATTTCAATGGCTCGGGCGACCAGTTGCTGCTCGATGCGTTGATGGAGGTGCAGAGTGCCGAGATCGCCTTCTCGCCGGGCTTCCGCTGGGGCACATCGCTTCTGGCGGGACAGGCGATCACGCGCGAGTGGCTGATGGACATGACCGCCACCACCTATTCGTATGCCACGGTCACCAACATGTCCGGCGAGACGATCAAGACCGTGTTGGAAGACGTCGCGGACAACCTGTTCAATCCGGATCCGTACTACCAGCAGGGCGGCGACATGGTGCGGGTGGGCGGCTTGCAGTACGCGATCGATCCGACAGCAATCATGGGAAAACGCATCAGCGATTTGCGTCTGAAGGGCAAGCCGATCGAGGCATCGCGCAGCTACAAGGTCGCCGGCTGGGCACCGGTGGCCGAGGAAGCTGCCAAGGCCGGCAACCAGCCAGTGTGGGAGCTGGTGGAGCAGTGGCTCAAGGCGCGCGGCGGCAAGGCCGCAGCGCGTAAGCCGAATTTGCCAAATGTGATCGGCGCCTTGCCCAATCCCGGGTTCGCA
>JBKJTX010000100.1:0-3188 GCA_046590315.1 Ramlibacter sp.
ACCATTTCGGGGTCGAGGGCAGACGTGGGCTCGTCGAACAGCATCACGATGGGGTCCATCGACAGTGCGCGAGCGATCGCGACGCGCTGCTGCTGGCCGCCAGAGAGCTGACCGGGAAATTTGTCCTTGTGCGCCATGAGGCCCACGCGGTCCAGCATCTTGAGGCCACGCGTCATGGCTTCGTCGGCGTTGCGGTTCAGCACCTTCATCTGCGCGATGGTCAAGTTCTCGGTAACCGACAAATGGGGAAAGAGCTCAAAGTGCTGGAACACCATGCCGACTCGGCTGCGCATCTTGGGCAGGTCGGTCTTGGGGTCCGTCACGACGATGCCATCCACGGTGATCACGCCCTTTTGCACCGGCTCGAGCGCATTGACGGTCTTGATCAGGGTGGACTTGCCCGAACCCGAGGGACCGCAGACCACCACCACATCGCCCTTGTTGATGTTGACGTTGCAGTCGGTGAGCACCTGCACCGGGCCATACCACTTGGATACGTTCTTGATTTCGATCATGACTGGCTTTCTAGCGAATGATGGCGATCTTGGCCTGCAGGCGCTTGACGAGGTACGACAGGCCGAAACAGACAATGAAATAGACAATGGCGGCCAGCAGGTAGGCCTCTTCAGGGCGCCCGTAAATCTTGCCTGCGGTCACGAAGCCCTTGAGCAGGTCGTAGGCGCCGATCGCATAGACCAGCGAGGTGTCCTGAAACAGGATGATGGTCTGTGTGAGCAGCACCGGCAGCATGTTGCGAAACGCCTGCGGCAGCACCACCAGCCGCATGTTCTGGGCGTAAGTCATGCCCAGCGCTTGGCCGGCGTGCACCTGGCCGCGCGCAATCGACTGGATGCCGGCGCGCATGATTTCGCTGAAGTACGCGGCCTCGAACGCCACAAACGTGATGTTGGCCGAGTACTCCGCGCCGACGGGCCGTCCGATGAGGAGGGGCACCAACAGGAAGAACCAGAGAATCACCATGACGAGCGGAATGGACCGCATGCCGTTCACGTAGAACGTCGCGGGGTAGGCCAGCCAGGGCTTGCCGGACAAGCGCATCAGGGCGAGAACGGTGCCGAACAGGATGCCGCCCAGTGTCGCGACAATGGTGAGTTGCACGCTGAACCAGAAACCGTTGACGACGAACTTGCTGATGATGTCCCAGTTGATGAAGGTCAGGTCGAGGTTGCCCATCATGCCTCCCGACGAGCCGCCTCTAGGGGGGCATGCGCCCCCGCGGGGGGCAGTGAACGATAGTGAACGTGGGGGTAGTTCATTTCTAGTGACCCCCCGTTCCGCCGGCCACGATGAAACCGGGGATGCGCATGCGCTTCTCGATAAAGGCGAACACGCGATTCACGGCGAACGCGGAAATTGCATACAGCGCCGTGACGGCCAGGTACATCTCGACGCCGCGCGAGGTTTCCTCCTGGGATTGCATCGCGAACATGGTGAGTTCGGCGATCGACACCGCGAACGCCACCGAGGAGTTCTTCAAGAGGTTCATCGACTCGCTGGTGAGGGGTGGCAGGATGATCCGCAATGCCATCGGCAAAATGACGTAGCGATACGTCTGCGCCGTGGTGAAGCCTACGGCCAGACCGGCATAGCGCTGGCCGCGCGGTAGCGCCTGGATGCCCGCGCGTACCTGCTCGGCGATTCGTGCCGAGGTAAAAAAGCCCAGCGCGAAGATCACGAGCAGGAAACCCGGCACATGCTGGAAAGAGGGGAACATCTTGGGCACCACGAAGTACCAGATGAACAACTGAACCAGGATGGGCACGTTGCGAAAGATTTCGACCCATGCATTGGCGAGGCGCACCACCCAGGGGCTGTTGGGCAAGGTGCGCAACGTGCCAATCAGAAAGCCGGTGATGATGGCGATGACCCAGGCGCAGAGCGCCACCGACAGAGTCCAGCCCCAGGCATGGATCATCCACTCGAAGTAGGTGATGTCAGCACCCTTGGCCCAGCACCCGGGCTCGAGCGTGCCCTCGGTGGTGTTCTTGCAGAATACCTGCCAATCCCAAGCCATACTTCGGTCCCCCGGGGGCCGGCCCCTCGTTGTATTAAAAAAGAGGCACGCCTTGCGCGTGCCCTCGCTCAACCTTAAAGCAGAAACCCCGCCCGGGCAATAGCCGCGGCGGGGTTTCGCTGACGCGCCGACCGGATTACTTCTTGACGAAGTCCTCGGCCGGCTTGTCGTTAGGACTGGCCCAGGCCGTCTTGGTTTCCGCAGTCACGGGCATGTTCACGCTGATGTTCTTCGGCGGAATGGGCTGGATGAACCACTTGTCGTAGATCTTGACGATTTCGCCGGACTTGACCAGCTCGGCGATCGTGTCGTTGCCAAGTTTCTTGAAGCCCGGGTCATCCTTGCGGATCATGATGCCGATCGGCTCCAGGCTGAGCGGCTCGCCGACGATACGGTAATCCGCCGGATTCTTGGCGTTCACCATGTTGCCGATCAGGATGGTGGCGTCCATGACAAAGGCGTCTGCACGGCCAGATTCAAGCAACAGGAAGCTGTCGGCGTGGTCCTTGCCGAAGATTTCCTTGAAGTCGACGCCGTTGGCGCGTTCGTGTTTGCGCAGCAACTGCACAGAAGTTGTGCCGGTCGTGGTGGCGACGTTCTTTCCATTGAGCTGGGCGATGCCGGTGATGCCCGAGTTGGCCTTCACCGCGATGCGAACCTGCTCCATGTAAACAGTGTTCAGGAAGGCCACGTCCTTTTGACGGGTGGCGTTGTTCGTGGTGGAGCCGCATTCGATGTCGACTGTGCCGTTCTGGACCAGAGGCACGCGGTTTTGCGAAGTGACGGGCTGATACTTGGTCTCGAGCTTCTTGCCCGCGGCCTTTTCGAGGCTGGCGATGATGCGCTGGCAGATCTCGACGTGGTAGCCCGCGTACTTGCCGTCACCTGTGGTGTAGGAAAGAGCGCCGGAGGAATCGCGTACGCCCATGGTGACAACACCGGATGCCTTGGCCTTCGCGATGGTGTCCGTCGCCTGAGCGAAGGCGCCGCCGGCGGCGAGAGCGCAGGCTGCGAATGCCAATAATTTCATCTTCATACTAAGTCTCCAGTGGTGAGCGTTACTGTTAATTGACAACGAAATTTTAGAGTTTCGGGCTTGCGGGAATACCCTGAATCACTTGGCGCTACCGTCGGTGGCCAGATAGGTCCAGAG
>JBKJTX010000290.1:0-3664 GCA_046590315.1 Ramlibacter sp.
ACAGCGTTGGCGACCTGGGTGGCCGGCCAAAAGGTGTCTTGTTGATTTCTGCAGCATTGAAGCCCTGCAGACGCTCCATACAGGAGACCAGCCGCGTCTCGAGGTCCTGCACCTTGCGGGTATCCGCGAAATAGCGCGGCAGCTCGACGAATGCCCCTTTCACCACCCCCGGTCCCTTGCCGAGGTCACATGCTTCGAGCGACGCGTTCTTCACGCCCCGCTTCTGCTTCCACAGCTCCTCCCCTTTCGCCTCGAACAGCTCCGCCGGATTGCCGTCCTCGAGCATCTTTCGGTATTCGTCGATCGCCTGAGTCGTGCTCTTGGGCTGCTGCTGTGCGAAGGCCAGGGCTGCTGCGCCCGCGAACGTCAGCGCCACGAGGAAGGGATGGGCTCGCATGTTGTCGACCTCTTCAACTGACCGTGGCTTCGTCGGTGCGCGTGTCGCCCCTGTTGTCCTTCCAGGTCACCGCGAGCTTGTCCCCTGCCTTGGCCCCCTTGACCGTGAACTGCAGGAACGGGTTCTTGGCGACAGCCGGACCCCACTCGGCACTGAGCACCTGCTTGCCGTTGAGAGCGGCCGTCACATCGGTGATGTGCCAGGCGGGGATGGTCTTGCCGGCGCTGTCCTTGCGCTGGCCGGTTTCCATCTCGTGGCTCATGAGGATACGCACGATGGCGTTGCCACCCTGGGCTTGTGCGCGGATACGCATCGGTTCTGCCATTTGGATACTCCTGAATGTGTTGAGGGGAAAAGCGCGAGGCGGCGTCAGCCGCCGCAGCCTCCGAGCGTGACCTTGACTTCCTTCTTGGCGTAGAAGGCCTTGCCGTCGTTCATGATCGCCACCGCATACACATCGGAGGTCTGGCCCATCTTCGCCCGCGTCGCCACATTGGGCTCGATGGCATCGGACATATCGAACTTGGCAACCAACGCGCTCGGGTTCTTCTCGACCAGCACCAGCAGATGCTTGACGCCAGCCAGGGTCGTGGCCGCCGCCAGTGGCACGACAGCACCGTTCTCGGCGATGTCGGGCGCGGTGAGTGTCACGTCCTTGCTTTCGACCGGCGAGGCGCCGCCGTAGGCCTTGACGGCATCGGCAACGTTTTTCATTTCGAATGCCGATTTGTTGAACGCCCAAGCGAATTGGGGAAACATTCCGGTGGCGCCCAGCAGGCCGGCGACGGCCAGCGATTGCTTGAGAATTTCACGACGATGTTGCATTGGGGCTCTCCACGAAAATAGTTAAGCCGATACTAATTTATCTGCGAGCCGGGATGACTCGGAATTACCCTGCCGCACGCCTCATGGCGTGGCGCCAGCGGCGAGCCACTGAGCGATTTTTCTTGCCTCCTCACCGCTGATGGACTGCGCAGGCATCGGCGTGGTTCCCCAGACGCCTGAGCCACCCGTTCGGATCTTGTCGGCGATGTAGTCCACCTTGCCGGGATGCTTTTTCGCGACGTCGCTCCAGCTCGGCCCGACCAGCTTTCGGTCGGGTGCGTGACAAGCGGTGCAGGTGTTTTTCTGAAGCAACTCAACCGGAGCCTTTGCAGCGGCGGGCGCCGCAGCGGCGGCTTGCGGGACGGCCGCAGTGGCGCCGGCAATACGAGTGGTGTCCACGCCGCGCTGCGGGCCGACCAAGCGGTTCTGCTCGGACAAGTTGCCATGCGCGTTGCGAGCGTGGTCCGGCATGATCGACGTGACCTTAGCCTCGACGGGGCAGTTGCGGAGGCACGCCTTGGCCAGCACGTCGGGCTTGGGCGCCGGCTTCAGTTCGCTGCCCGGCCACAGGGCGTGGGCTGTGGTCATGCCGTTGCGGTTCGGCATGCGGGCTTGCACCTGCGCGATGTTCTGGTCGGAGAGCACGAAGTCGCCGGGCACGATGCTGCCCAGGTTGAGCAGGTACGCCGTCACGGCATAGACCTCCGCGGTGCTGAGCGACTTTGGCGCGTTCCAGGGCATCGCGCGGTTGATGTAGTCCCACAGCGTCGACACCGTCGGCACCTTCATCAGCGTCGTTCGGGTGGGGTAGTCGGAGCGCCGGAGGCTGGCCACGCGGCCGGTCTTGATGTCGTCGTCGGTGGTGCCGCCCACCAGCGCGCCGAACATCTCGTTGGATTCGCCGAAGACGCCATGACAACTCGCGCACTTGCCTTCCCAGATCACCATGCCTTGGGCCACGGAGCCCGAGCCCTTCGGAAGCCCTTTGAAATCGGGGCGGACGTCGATGTCCCAGGCCTTGACCTCGGCGGGTGTGGCCGCGCGGCCGATCCCCGAAAATTTCTCTTGCGCCTGCACCGTTACTGCTGCGGCGAGCAGCAATGCAACCATGAGCGGCCTAGGAAACTTGCACATTCTTCACCTCGCCGCTTTCCTGCACCAACCAGGACTGGATCGCGTTGTTGTGATAAATCGATCGCGTGCCGCGCACCTCGCGCAACTGGCGCTTGGAAGGTTGCACATAGCCGGTCTCGTCGGTCGCACGGCTCTGGATGATCGCGGGCTTACCATCCCACACCCAGTCGATGCCAAAGCGCGTGAGGCACTTGTCCATCACGGCGCCTTCCAGCCGCGCCGCTCGCCAGTTGCGCCCGCCGTCGACCGACACGTCGACGCGCTTGACCTTGCCGCGACCCGACCACGCCAGGCCAGAGACGTTGTAGAAGCCCTTGTCCATCAGCACCTGCCCGCCGGAAGGCGTGGTCACCACGCTCTTGCACTCCTGGATGCTGGTGTACTGGCGGTGCAGGCCGTCCGGCATCAGGTCCATGTAGTGAATCGCCTCGTCCTTTGACGCCCACGGCTGATCGCCGACTTTCAGGCGCCGGAGGTACTTGACCCAGCTCACGCCCTGTACGCCGGGCACGACCAGTCGCAGCGGATAGCCATTCTCCGGGCGCAACATCTCGCCGTTCTGACCGTACGCCACCAGAACCTGGCCCGACCGGATGAGGCTCATCGGAATGGTCCGTGTCATGGAGGAGCCGTCGGCTCCCTCGGCCAACACAAACTGGCCGCGCTTCAGATCAGCGCCGGCCATCTCCAGCAGCGCGATCAGCGGAACACCGGTGAACTCGCTGCAGGAAATCATCCCGTGCGAGTACTGGCAGGTTGGCACCGCCACGTTGCCCCACTCCATCCCGGTGTTGGCGCCGCACTCGATGAAATGAAAGCGCGATACCGAAGGCAGTCGCATGATCTCGTCCAGGGTGAAGACCTTGGGCGTCGTCACCATCCCATGAACCATCAGACGGTGCTTGGAGGGGTCAATGTCCCACCATCCCTGGTGATGGCGCTCGAAATGAAGGCCGCTCGGCGTGACGATGCCGAACAGCGACTGCAGGGGTGCAAACGACACACTGGCCTGGTTGGTTTGCGTCAGGCCCGGGCTCTGGCGGCGCTGCACGTTGCGCTCCCACTTGGACGGCTTGCCGTAGCCATCCGTCACCACCGGCTGACCCAATCCTTTGCTGTGCTCGGGAAGCGCCAGGATGGCAGGATCGCCGCCTGCGGACGGCGCAGCGGCGCGTGCGGGGTTCGCTGCGGCGACGCCTGCCGCGGCGGCTGCGAAAGCATTGCGCAGGAAGTCACGCCGGCCTGCCCTGGCTTCGGCGAACACCTTGCCAACGTCCGCTGGCGCGATGAAATTTTCCGGAGCCTTGA
>JBKJTX010000352.1:0-5253 GCA_046590315.1 Ramlibacter sp.
TCTACGTGCCGCCCGCCGGCGCTGCCGCTGCAATCTGGGAAGCCGTCGAGGCCGACCTGGACCTGGCGATCTGCATCACCGAAGGCATCCCGGTCCGGGACATGCTGGAAGTGCGCAACAAAATGAAGGCCAAGGAAGCCGCTGGCGGCAAGAAGACGCTGCTGCTCGGCCCCAACTGCCCCGGCCTGATCACGCCGGAAGAAATCAAGATCGGCATCATGCCCGGCCACATCCACCGCAAGGGCCGAATCGGCGTCGTCTCGCGCTCCGGCACGCTGACGTATGGAGCCGTGGCGCAGCTGACCGAGATCGGCCTCGGCCAATCGTCGGCAGTCGGCATCGGCGGCGACCCGATCAACGGCTTGAAGCACATCGACGTCATGCAGGCCTTCAACGACGACCCCGAGACCGACGCCGTGATCATGATTGGCGAAATCGGCGGCCCGGATGAGGCGGACGCCGCCAGGTGGTGCAAGGACCACATGAAAAAACCCGTCGTCGGCTTCATTGCCGGCGTCACCGCCCCACCCGGCAAACGCATGGGTCACGCTGGCGCGCTGATCTCCGGCGGCGCCGACACGGCCGACGCCAAGCTGGCCGTTATGGAAGAGTGCGGTTTCAAGGTGACTCGCAATCCGTCCGAAATGGCCAAGCTGCTGAAAGCCTTGCTGTAAGCAGAATTACGAACCCGAGGGCGTAAACGCGCCGGTACACTGGCAGCTACCAAATAGATGAAGCGCTCGGGACCGAGGTCTGGGCGCTTCTTGCGTTCATAACACCGGAGTAGTCGCGCGATGGACATGCTGCAAAGTCCCGAGTTCTGGATCGGTCTGCTGAAGATCATCTGGATCAACATCATCCTCTCGGGTGACAACGCAGTGGTGATCGCGATGGCCGCGCGTGCCCTTCCGCCGCACCAGCAAAAGCAGGCGGTGCTGTGGGGCTCGGGCGCTGCGGTGGCCATGCGCATCGCGCTCACGGTGGTGGCGGTCCAGTTGCTGGCGCTGCCCTACCTGCAGATCGTCGGCGGGGTGCTGCTACTGTGGATCGGCGTCCAGTTGCTGGGCGACGAGGAAGACGAGAACGATGGGGAAGTCAAGGAGTACGGTTCGCTCATGGCTGCAGTGCGAACCATCCTCGTTGCCGACCTGATCATGAGCCTCGACAACGTTATTGCCGTGGCGGCAGCGGCCAAAGGCAGCACGGTGCTGTTGGTGCTGGGCCTGGCGATCAGCATTCCGCTCGTCATTTTTGGCAGCACGCTCATGATCAAGCTGATGGAGCGCTTCCCGGTCATCGTGGTGCTGGGGGCGGCACTGATCGGTTGGGTCGGCGGCGAGACCATCGTGAGCGATGCCGTGTTCAAGGACTACCTCGCGGCCCATCCGTGGCTCCACTACGCGGGCGCAGCAGCGGGCGCGGCCGTCGTGGTGGTCCTCGGCAAACTCATTCAAGCGCGGGGCCGCGCCCATCCCGCTTGACGCTTGCCTGATCGGCCGCAGACCCTGGCCCCAGGCGGGCGTGCGCATTTGCAACAAAACGTGCAGTGGTGGTGGCAAAGTCCCTTGTCCGCCCGATAGGCCTCTGTTAACGTCGAGCAGCCGCCCCTGCAGCCCTTACTGGCCTGGGGGTTCGGAATGCCGTGAATCTCCGCGGCATGAACGGTTTGGCACGACGCGAGGGGCGGGGCAGTGAGTACTTCTTCTTCGGCAAAACGTGGCCGGTTCTGGCGCGCGGACTGGTTCGCGGGCGCCCTCGTCGTAGTAGCAGTCTTCATCCTTTGGAAGTCGACCGACTTTTTCGAAGCGCTCGAGCGCCGTTTCTACGACATGGCGAGCGTTCAGAGCTCGCGCCTGCCTTCGGACCGCATCGCCGTCATCGCCATCGACGACCAGAGCATCGCCAACATCGGGCGCTGGCCCTGGCCGCGGGAAATCCACGCCGAGCTGATCGACAAACTCGCGGGCGCTAAAGCCAAGACCATCGCCTACAACATCCTGTTTTTCGAGCCTCAGACGGACCGGGGTTTGGTATTCATCCGCAAGATCAAGGACCTGCTGGGTGGCAATGCCGATCTGGCGCAGAACGAGGCGCTGGCCAAGCTGATGGCCGAAGCCGAGCAAACGCTCAATAGCGACGGCAAGCTGGCCGCCAGCATGGGCAAGGCCGGCAATGTGCTGGTGCCTTCAGTCTTCGTGCTGGGTGAGCCGCTGGGCAAGCCCGACAAGGACTTGCCCGCAGCGGTCGCGAAGAACACGTTCGACGAAAAGAACGGCTTCTCCTGGCCCGTCATTTCGGGCCAATACCCGATCGAGTCGATTGCCAAAGCGGCCGGTGGCATCGGCCACCTGAACCAGACCAACGACGTGGACGGTGCGGTTCGCGCCGATCCGTTGCTCGTTAATTATTACGGGCACGCGCTGCCATCCATGGCGCTGTTGGCGGCCGCCAGGAGCCTGAACCTCAATCCGGCCGATATCAAGGTGCTGCCGGGCGAGGGATTGCAGATCGGCAAGCTCAAGATTCGCACCGACGAAGGCGCGCGCATACTGCCGCAGTACTACCGTGTTCGCGACGGCAAACCGGCATTCGCCGCAGATTCCTTTTACGATGTTTTAAGCGGCAAAATCCCGGCCAGCAAGTACGCCGACAAGATCGTGCTGATCGGACCTACGGCGCAGGGTGTGGGCACCAGCTTCCCGGTGCCGGGCTACCCGGGCCTGAGCCCGGCCGAGATGATGGCGCACGTCACGTCCAACATTCTCAGCGAGCATTACATCGTCGAGCCTTCCTGGGGCGGCATGGCTGCACTGGCCGCCTTCCTGCTGGTGGCCGCCTATGTGATTGCGCTGTTGCCTCGCCTGACCGCCGGTATGGCCGCGATCTTTACTGGCGGCGCATTCGTGCTCCTGCTCGCCATCGAATATTTTCTGCTGTCCGGCTCTGCCACTTGGCTGCGACTCGTGCTGCCCGCGGCGCTGCTCGCCATCGGCCACCTCGCATTGACCACCAAGCGGTTCCTCGTCACCGAGGCGGGCAAGCTTAAATCGGACGAAGAGTCAGCCGAAACCAACCGGATGATGGGCTTGGCACTGCAAGGCCAGGGCCAACTGGACATGGCCTTCGACCGGTTCCGGCGCGTGCCCATGAACGACGAGGTGATGGCCAACCTGTACAACCTGGCGCTGGACTTTGAACGCAAGCGCCAGTTCAACAAGGCGCAGGCGGTGTACGAGCACATGGCCGCCTACAACAGGAAGTACAAGGACCTCGAGTCCAAGCTCAATCGCGCAAAGAACCTGTCGGAGACCGTGATTCTGGGCGGCGGCGGCGGACACCCCGGCGGCACCATGCTGCTCGATGGCGGCGGGGTCGAAAAACCGATGCTGGGACGCTACCAGGTCGAGAAAGAACTCGGCAAGGGCGCTATGGGCGTGGTCTACCTGGGCAAGGACCCCAAGATCGGCCGCGTCGTCGCAATCAAGACCATGGCGCTGTCGCAGGAGTTCGAGGGCGAGGAACTCGTCGACGCCCGGGAGCGCTTCTTCCGCGAAGCTGAAACGGCTGGGCGTCTGCAGCACCAGAACATCGTCACAATTTTCGATGCGGGCGAGGAACATGACCTGGCCTACATCGCCATGGAATTCCTCAAGGGTAAGGACTTGGTGGACTTCTGCCGCGATGGCCAGTTGCTGGCCATGCCCAAGGTGCTGTCGATCGTGGCGCGCGTCGCCGAAGCCCTGGCTTATGCGCACCGGCAGAACGTCGTGCACCGCGACATCAAGCCGGCCAACATCATGTACGAGCTGGACAGCGACACCGTGAAAGTGACCGACTTCGGCATCGCGCGCATCACCGACTCCAGCAAGACCAAGACGGGCTTGGTGCTGGGCACGCCCAGCTTCATGTCGCCCGAACAGATCGCCGGCAAAAAAGTAGACGGCCGCTCCGACCTCTATTCGCTGGGTGTGATGCTGTTCCAAATGCTCACCGGCGTTCTGCCGTTCCGCGGCGACTCGATGGCCGAACTGATGTACAAGATCGCCAACGAGGAAGCGCCCGACATTCGCATCATCCGCCCGGACATCCCAGAGCGGCTTGCCAACGTCGTCGCTCTGGCCCTTAGCAAGCGGTCCGAAACCCGCTACCAGGATGGTGACCAGTTCGCGGCCGACCTGAAGTCGGTGCAGGCCGAAGTGACCGGTGTTTCGACCGGCACGCTCAATGCCATGAACAAGGGCGTCGTGCTGCGTCCGGACGACGAAGTGAACGTGAAGGGTGCGGACAAGACGGCCGCATTCACCCGGCCGGGCGCAAGGTCGGCCGGCGAGGACTCCGACAAGACTGTCGTGATGACGCCGCCCCGCTATGATGCGTCCCAACAAGCAGGGAGCAGCGCAACAGAGGATTTCGAGAAGACGGTCATCAGCCGGCCGGCCGTCCCCGGCAAAGGCGATCCGGAGGCTTGACCCGGCAATTTATGAATTACGAGTTCTGTATAAGCACCGATCCGGGTCTCGCACGCGAGAACAACGAAGATTCCGTCGCAATCGACGAGCCTGTCCGCCTCGGCATCCTGGCTGACGGCATGGGCGGCTACAACGCGGGCGAGATCGCCAGCGGCATGGCCACCACCTTCATCAAATCGGAACTGGGCCGCTGGCTGTCTCAGGCTGGCCGCAGCGCCAACGCGCGTGAAGTCCGGCGCGCCATGGAAATCTGCGTGGACAATGCCAACCGGTCGATTTTTAACGCCGCCAACTCCAATCCGCAGTACAGCGGAATGGGCACGACGTTGGTCCTGGGCGTCTTTCAGGACGGTCGATTGATGCTGGGCCACATCGGCGACTCGCGCTGCTACCGCCTGCGCGGAACTGAATTTACGCAGATCACCAAGGACCATTCGCTGTTGCAAGAGCAGATGGACGCTGGTCTCATCACGCCGGAGCAAGCGGCGACGTCGAGTAACAAGAATCTGGTCACCCGTGCCCTCGGCGTCGAGGATGCAGTGTTGCTGGAAGTCAACGAACACAGGGTCGAGTCGGGCGATATCTACCTCATGTGCTCTGATGGGCTGTCTGACATGGTGGATGATCAAGGTATCGCCGAAATCCTGGCTCACGAGGTGCCTATGGAGGAGAAGGCGGCGCAACTGATTGATGCCGCCAATGCCAACGGGGGTCGGGACAACATCTCGGTGCTGTTGGCTCAGGCAAGTGAGGGGTCAAAAAAACGAGGCTTGATTTCCAGATT
>JBKJTX010000161.1:0-7623 GCA_046590315.1 Ramlibacter sp.
GCAGCGTTCAACTGCGCCGTGTAGCTGGCGCCAGCGGCGAGGCCGCCGCTGCGATTGACCTTGCCCAGCAGGGTGTCGCCGAGATCCCAGTTGTTGTCGGACGACAGGTAAACCGCATCGGTCCAGCTGCCGTAGGCCGGATTGATCGAATCGTTCTTCACCGTGTAGGTGATGCCGATGGGCTGGCCCACGGCTGCGGTGGCGGGCACCACGACGTTGAGTGCCTGCAAGTCCGCCGGCGGCGGCGTGTCGATGATGATGGGCTGCACCGCAGCCGAGGCATTGTTCAGGTCCTTGCCGAACTCACGAACCGCGCCTACGGCACTACCGCCGAAGGCGTTGGCCGGATCGGTCACCACGAACACATAGTAGGCGCCGTCCAGGTCGCGCGGCGCAGTCACGGTGAGGTGGCCGCTGTAGTTGCCGCTCGCGGCCAGGCCGCCGTAGTGGGAAACGTAGCCGACGTAACGGTCCTTGGCTAAGTCGAGGAAGCGATCCTTTGACAGGTACACGAGGTCGGTCCAGACGCCCTGCGCCGCAGGCGTCGCGCCCCCCGCGTTGGTCACCTGGTAGTCGACGCTGAAGGTCTGGCCCGCGAGCACGCGTTCCGGAATGGTGACGGTGGCGACCTGCAAGTCCGGCGGCGTGACCAGGACGACCGTGAGGTCGGTGCTGGCGACGTTGTTGTCCTCGCGCCTGAATTCCTTCACTCCGCCGGTACCGTCGCCGGTCTCGTCGACCGACGTCAGGCCGTCGCGGATCGAACTGGGCTCATAGCCGCCCGCCGCCGCCGAGGTGTCGGCCTTGACAATTACCTTGAACTGGCCGCTGATGGACTCGGGCAGGTCGAAGACGGTGGTGCCGGTATAGGACTCGCCGGCTTGCAGGTAATGGGGTGATCCGTCTGCGTTGCGACCCAGGTCGATCGACTTGATCTTGGCGTGCGACTCGAAGTAGCTCGTGCGGTCCACCAGCGGATAGTCGGTGCCGTCCAGCGAAGCGTCGCGCGACAGGTACACACCATCGGCCCAGCCGGTGATCCGGGTGGCACGGGTACCCCGGTTCGTCACGGTCCAGGTCACGGTGAGGGGCTGGCCGGAACCCGCGGTCGTGTCGGACAGCGTGATGTTGTCGACCTGCAGGTCCGGCTCGCGGTAGGTGACTTGCAGGTCACCGCGCGCCATGTTGTTGTCGTTGCGCGCGCCCTCGAAGACGCTGGTGCGATAAATGGAGGCGGCGGCCGCGTTCGAGGAACTCCTCAGCACTTCACCCTGCGGCTGGTAGGACACCCCGCCCAGGCTGTCTGGGTAGTGCGAGGAATCGGTGATCACATAGATGTAGTACGGGCCGTCGGTGCCGGGAGGCAGTCTTGCCTTGAGCGTGGATGTGTACGAAGCGCCCGAAGCCAGGCCCGATCCGTTGGTATGCGCCACCGAACCCAACGCCGTAGCGCGACGAGCGTCGAACACCGGATCGGGGCTGAAGTACACGGAGTCGACCCAGCCGTTCGTGCCGGCCCACACCGCGGCGGCATCGTTGGTCACCGTCCAGGAAATCGTGGTTTCCTCGCCGGAGTCATTCTGGGGCTGCGTCGAGACAGCGGACACGCGCAGGTCAGCCGGCGACGCGGTGACCACGGAATCGGCGGAGCGTGCGTTGTTGCTTTCCGAGATTTCTCTGACTTGGCCGTACGCGTCGGTTTCCACAACGAGGTAGCGCCCCGTGATTGAGGGAGCCAGCTGCACCGTCTGGTTCACCGTGTACTGCTCACCGTTGCCGAGCGAACGCGACTGGGCGTAGTCCGCGATCTGCCAGCGGTTGCCCGTGTCGTCTGTGATGTAGACCCGGTCATACCAGTTGCCGGAGAACTGCTCGCCCTTGTTCTGTACTGTGTAGCTGAAGCTGTAGCTGCCGCCGGCGGCTGTTATCGGGGGCGCCGTCGTTTGCGTCACCGCCAGGTCGGGCGGCGATATCCCGAGAATGCTGATGGGCCGCGCCTTGAAGTTGCTTCCGTCGATGTCGTTCGGCGCGTCGGGGTTGACGTTGACGGCCAAGCTGTCTTCGAGGATGACATCGTAGGCATCGCTCCAGACGGTGATGTAGTACTGGCCGGAGAGCATTCCCTGCGGAATGTTCACCTGGGCAGCGCCAAGGTAGTCCTGCCCGACGTCGAGGGCGCCGGAGTGGGTCACGGTACCCAGCAGAACGTCTCCCTTGCCGGAGTACGGCCTCGAGCGGTCTCGGGTGAGCCAGATGGCATCGGTCCAAGTGGTCTGGGTGGCGGACGTGCCACGGGTGGTGGCGCTGCCCGAGTTGGTCACCTTGTAGTTGACGGTGATGGCGGAACCATGAACGGCCTGGTCCGGCGCGACGACGGAGCTGGTCACCAGGTCCGCGAAAGGAACCGGGTCCACGTATAACTTAGCGGCGCGGGCGTTATTCGCCTCGTTCGGATACTCGTCGACATTGTTGTTCGCGTCCGCCACGACAATCAGGTAGGCGTCGCCCCGCATGCGGATGGGGATGTTGACCGCCGCGCTCTCGACGGCGTAGCTTTCGCCGGGCGTCAGTGCCGCGCCATTTTCCATTCGCCCGACCAGCAGGTCGTCGCCGCTCAAGTTGCCGTCCAGCGACAGGTAGATGCTTTCCACCCAGCGGCCGGAGGTCGCAGCAGGCCCGAAATTTCCAACCGTGTAGCGCACCGACGCGCTGCCCCCGGCCACCACATGCTCAGGCGCCGAAACAGTGCTGACACGCAGATCAGGCCTGTCGTTCAGGGTCACTTGCGTGATGCCGCTCGAAGTCATCGCGTTGTTGAGCTTGGCGGAGCCGTTCTCGTACACGCCCAGGTCCGCATTGGCAATGACGCGAATGCGGTACTGTCCTTCGATCCGGCCCGGCAGCCTGACCTGCTCGGTGCGGCTGTACCGGATGCCGGCTTCCAGCCCGCGATCGTAGCCAAAGTTGCCCAGAACCACGCTCGCTCCGCCCGCAATCGGGACCAGCACGACTTGGTCTACCCATCGGCCGCCGGCGCCGACCTGGCCCTGGTTAAGGACTGTCCACGAGAGGTCAATGAGCGCGCCTTCCTTGGCCGACTCGGGCAGGTTGACCTGCTCGACGACCAGGTCCGGCGAAAGGGAAAGCGCGATCGGCACCGCAGCCGAAGCCGTGCGGTTGTTGCCGGTGTAGATAAATTCGAACGGGCCGCCAGTGCTGACATTGACGTAGAAGTCGCCGCTCAGGCCATCCGGTACGGTGACGACGACGGAGCGTTCATAGCTGTCATTGACGGCCAACGCACCGAGGTGGCTCGCGCTGGCAAAGTTGGCTACCACCTGCGTCCCCGCTGGGTCGCGACTGAGCCAGATTCGATCGCCCCACTCCGCGATGTTGGTAGCGCCTATGCCCTCATTGGCCACTGAGTAGGTGATGCGCAGGGGCTTGCCGCTGGCGGGCTGGCCGTCGATGCCCACCACGGTGACCGTCTTGACCTTCAAGTCCGCGTAGGGCAAGGGCATCACTTCCACGATGTCCGCCCCAAGCTTGACGTTGTTGGCTTCCGCGCCATTCTCGAAGACCTGCGCCTTCGAATCGCAAACGACGAACACCTGGTAGCGACCCGAGGTGTAGGCTGGCAACAAGCCGTGGACGGTTTCGGTGTAGCTCTCTCCGGCGACAAGCCCGCCCTGGTGCACCCTCTCGGCCACAAAGATGTCGTCGCTGTTGCCCAGCACGCCGTCGGCCGACAGGACGATGCGATCGGTCCAGGTATCGGTCTTGCCGCTTCCAGTGCCGTTGTTGGTCACCGTGTAGGTCACATCCATGGGCGCCGGGTCCGCAATCACGCGCGCGGGCGCGGTAACGGACGTCACCGCCAGATCGGCATAGGCGGACAGCGTCACCTGGATCGGGCTGGCGCTGCTGGCGGTGTTGTCGCCGTAGTTCCGCTCGGTGAGCCGGGCACCGTACGGGGGCTGGTCGTTGGTGACCACGCGTATCTCGTAGGGACCGGAATAGTCCAGGGGCAGGGTCAAGTCCGCCGACGCGGTGTACTGCGCATCCCGGCCCAGCGATGCCGAATGCACCACTTCCCGAGTCAGCCTGATCTGGCCGTTTTGCAGAACGTAGACCTTGTCGGTCCAGCCATCGATGGCAGTATTGCCCTGGTTGCGAACGTCCCATTCGACGTGAATGGTATCGCCCGAAAACGCGAGGCCCGGCCCGCGCACCTGGGTGATGCCAAGGTCGGCGTAGCTGACAAACACCGTCGCGTCCGAACTGACCTGGTTGTTCACCTCCCCCAGCCGTTCGTACACGGCGTTGTCGGAGTCCAGGCGGACCACCCAGCGCCAAGTGCCTTGCGCGATGGTGGTGGGCAACACGAAGCCGACGCTGCGCTGCCGTTCGGCGCCTGCGTCGAGCGCCGCGCTGTCCCAGTTCTGTGCCACCTCGATTAATCCTTGGGCGCCCGCATCCAGATAAATGCGATCGCGCCAAGGGCCGTTCGCGGCGGCCTGGCCTTCGTTGGCCACCGTGTACGTGACAGTGACCGACTGGCCAGGCTTGGCCACGGCCGGTCCGCTGACATCGCGAGCCCGCAGATCGGGCACGGAAGACAGCGTAATGTGGACCGACGTGCTGCTGACCGTGGCATTGTTGTTGGCTGCATCGCCCGTTTCGAGCACGGTACGGCCCACGTTGGTGAGGACCCGGACGTAGAAGTCACCCTGCAGGTCGATCGGCAGCACGTAGTGGGCCTGGGCCGCGTAGGTCTGCCCGTCGGTCATCACGCCGGTGTGCGCAACCGTGGCCATGACGATGTCGTCGATCGCCGGCTCCATGCTGCGCGAAAGCACGACCCGGTCGGTCCAGCCCGCCGTGTTGGTCGGTGTGTTGCCGTTGTAGCGCACTTGCCAGCTGACGAGAAGGTCCTGGCCGCTCAGGATCGCAGCGGGAACAAGCACGCTATCGACCTTCAAGTCGCGCACGGCGTTCTGTACGCTAAGGGGTGTTGCAGCAGTGATGGTCTGAGCCCGGGTGTCGGGCATCAGCACTTCGGAGTTGCTGTCGGCCCGAATGCCGATGTAGTAACTGCCACCCGTGAGTTCGGGCAGAGTGAGTGTTGCGGATTGGGTGTAGCCTTGCGTTGCGTTCAGCGCGCCGGTGTGCCGCACGGTGGCAAGGATGACATCGTCGGCGTTGCCAAAAATCGCGTCGCGGCTAAGGACGACTTGGTCGTTCCATTGAGCGCTGCTGGCCGCGCCGCCCACGTTGCTGACAGTCCAGCTGACGTTGAAGCTCGAACCGGCCGCGGCCGAGGCCGGGCTGCTGGCCACAACCGGGCGCAGGTCAGCATACGGCTTCACCGCAGATGTGGCGGCGATCGTCATGACGTTGTTGGTTTCGGCGGTGCCCGCCGAGTTGAACTCGGTCAGCGCTGTCTGGCCTTGCGCGTTCTGATCCGCCGTCACGGTGATCTGCAAGTCACCGGCTCCGGCAAGCCCCTCCGGGAGCTGGAAGCTGAAGCTGCGCTGCTGCGATTGGCCCGCAGCCAGCCAGGTGCTGATGTCGCCGGGGACTGTGTTGAGCAGTTGAGTGTCCAGCAGGACCTGGTTGCGTGTCACATTCCGCACGACGATATGGTCGTAGTAGCTTGCGGGGACCGGAACAGTTCCGTTGTTCACGTCGCGCCAGGTCAAGGTCACCGTGTCCCCGGCTTGAGGGGCGGTCGGGGTGGCGATGCCCAATCCCTGCACCTGCAGATCCGGACCCCACTGCCGCACCACTTCCAGGTTGTTATTGGTTTCACCCGTGTCGGTGGTGGTGAACTCAATGATCGCGTTGTTGCTGTCAGCGATCACGCGGAAGATGAATTTGCCCAGCCCGGCGTTGCCGGCGGGCATCACGAAGTCAGCGTAGCGAGCAACGGACGCGCCGGCGGCCAGTCCGGTCACAGCGCTCGCGCTGGTAGCGGTGGTGCTCAGAATCAACTGGCCCGTGTTGGCGTTGAGCAGCTCGAAGCGGTCGCCCCAGGCCTTTGTCACAGCGGCATTGCCCCGGTTGACCGTGTTCCAGCTCACCCGCACGGCCTGCCCCGCGGCGAGATCGCCGGCGGGGGAGAAAGTGATGTTCTCCGACTGAAGATCGGCATAGAGCTTCACCGCCGATGTCGCGGCGATCGTCATCACGTTGTTGGCTTCGGCGGTACCTGCCGTGTTGAACTCGGGCAGCGCGGTCTGGCCTTGCGCGTTCTGGTCGGCTGTGACGGTGATCTGCAAATCACCGGCGCCGGTGAGCCCATCGGGCAACTGGAAGCTGAAACTGCGCTGCTGCGATTGACCCGCAGCCAGCCAGGTGCTGATGTCGCCAGGGGCCGCGTTAAGAAGCTGCGTGTCGAGCACGACCAGGTTGCGTGTCACGTTGCGCACGACGATTCGGTCGTAGTAGCTCACCGGGACCGGGACGGTTCCGGTGTTCACGTCGCGCCAGGACAGGGTCACGATGTCGCCGGCCTGTAGCGCGGTGGGGGTTGCAATTGCCAATCCCTGCACCTGCAGATCGGCGCCCCACTCCCGCACCACTTCCAGCCGATTGTTAGCCTCGGCCGTGTTCGTGGAGTTGAATTCGTTGATCGTGTTGTTGCTGTCGGCGATGACACGGAAGATGAACTTGCCCAGCCCGGCGGTGCCCGAGGGCATCACGAAGTCCGCGTAACGATCAGCCGATGCGCCGGCGGCTAGTCCCGTCACAGGGCTCGCGCTGGAAGCGGCGGCGCTCAGGATCAACTGGCCCGTGTTGGCGTTGAGCAGCTCGAAGCGATCGGTCCAACCAGTCGTGATGGCGGCGATGCCGCGGTTGACGGTATTCCAACTGACGCGCACGGCCTGGCCGGCTGCGATATCGCCTGCGGGCGAAAACGCAAGATTCTCCGACTGCAGGTCCGCGTAGAGCGACGCAGCCACGGAAATGTCCAGCGTGGCGCTGTTCAAGGTCGATGTTTTTGCGAAATAGCGATCGGCATCAGTGAGAACGGTGATGCGCAGGGCGCCCGCATTGTCATAGCCATCTGACAACGTCAGTGTCAGTGATCGTTGTACTGATCCGCCTGCGCCGATCTGTGTCGTCGCCGTGGATCCGTCGTAGGGAACGGTCTGGGTCAGCAGCGTGCGACCGGTGGCAATCTGGGTGACGATCACCCGGTCGTTCCACTTGCCGAGCGCGGCCAGCGTTCCCACGTTCGAATCTTTCCAGCTCACCTGGATTTGCTGTCCGGTGACAAGGTTGCTGGAGGGCGTCGTTGTCAGGTTAGTGACCCGAAGGGCGATATTCGGAGCGGTTTCGTTGTCGCTCACCCGCTGTGCGATGACGGCATCTGTCAAGGTGGAGCCGTCCGCAAACTCGATGCGGTCCACCCCGTAGTTGTGGTTGATGGCGTTGGCTCCGAAGAAGCCCTCTACCGTCACCACGTCGGTCGTGCCCACGATGGCCACGATCAGGTGCGCGCCGCTGCGGCTGATGACCAGATCGGAGGCTGTGATCCCTTCCTTGAATCTCAAGATGTCGGTGGTGCTGGCGTAGTCGGGATCCACGTACCCGGTTGGCGACTGGACGTAGTAGTAC
>JBKJTX010000332.1:0-3138 GCA_046590315.1 Ramlibacter sp.
CTGCCGATCTCCGTGAATTCTTCGATGGCGGGCATCAATGCGCGTACGCGGTCTTCCGGAAGGCCTTGCAGCAGCAGCATCTGCCGGGCGTTCTCGCGTCCTGTGAAGTCGGGATGAAACCCCACACCCAGTTCCAGGATCGCAGCGACCAGGCCGCGCCGGTCTATCGTGCCCGTCGTCGGCACCTGCACGCCCGTGAGCAGCTTCAACAGCGTGCTCTTGCCCGCGCCGTTGCGCCCGACCAGGCCCACGGACTCGCCGGGGGCGACGTCGAAACTGAGGCCGCGTAAAACCCAGTGTTCCTCGTGTGTGCGAGCACCTGTGAGCACTTCGCGCAACTGTGCCCAGCGGCTCGGGTAGCGTCGGAAGCTCTTGCCCAGATTGCGGGCCGAAAGGATGGGGCTGCTCATTCGATGTTCAGAGCTCGTCGCGGATCGGACCGCGATTGCGCCGAACCATGCGCAGCGACAGGGCCAGTGCGAGCGCCGCCAGCAGCGTCACGACGCCCACACTGCCCCAAGGAACGCCGCTTTCGGGGCTGATCACGACGTTTTGATAGCCCTGCACGATGGGCGCCATCAAATTCCACTGGAGCAGGTTTTGCACTGGCTCCGGCAGCACGGCCAGTGGATACACGATCGCCGTCATCCAGAACCAGACCTGCAGCACGAGCGGCAGCGCCAGACCGACGTCGCGGAAGAACACCTGCAACACGCCCAGGCCAAGGCCGACGCCGACAGCCAGCAAGGCCTGCACCGCAAGCAGCGGGAGGTATTGCAGCGCCGCCCATCCGGGCCACTGCCCCACTGCCACGAGCAGGAGCGCGAACAGGCCCAGCTGGACAACCATTCCGAAACCCGTCACGAGCAGGTCAACGGCCAGCAGCGCGTACCAGGGCACGGGGGTTTTCTTCAGGAGGTTGGCGTGGTTCGTGAACAGCCCCGCAACGCGGGACAGCAGCTCAGAGAACCATTGCCAGGTAAGGAGGCCCGCGCAGAGGTAGATGCTGTATGTGTAAGGCCCATGGTCCGGCAATCCCCCTCCGCGCATGAGCCGGCTGAAGACAACGGTGTAGATCGCGATCAGCACAGCCGGCGGCAGCACCAGCCAGAACCAGCCAAACAACGAACGCACGTAACGCGAGCGCAGTTCACGGCCTGCGGAAGCGAGGATGAAACCGCGCCATGTCCAGGCCTGGACGCCGCCTCGGAAAAGTGTGGATTGGGAAATCATGTGGACGCAGGCCGCGAGTCCCGTGAGGGGCGACGCAGTATAACCCTTGGTCTGCGCGCTTTTTCCTCTGCGGAAGGCACGCGCGGGTCGCTTAGCATTCGCTATCTTGAAGCATTCTCCGCCCCCTTCAACAGCGTTCGCGGCAGCCGGTTGGCGCGGTGCAGCCGACCGCGCCGCGCTCGCCGCTGGCGCCTGCGCGATTGTGGCGTTGTGCATGTGGCAGCTGCCGGGACTCGCGCTGCTGGAGGAGCGCAGCCGGGACGCGTTGACGGCCCTGGCGGCGTCGCACGAAGCCGTGCCGGACGTCGTCGTGATCGACATCAGCGAAGAGTCGTTGAAGGCGCTTGGCATGTGGCCATGGAGCCGCACTCGACTCGCCGACCTCGTCGAGGAACTGATCGGGCCCCTTGGCGCGCGAGGTGTCGCACTCGACATGGTTCTGCCGGAACCGGGGGACGCAGCCGGTGACGCCAGGCTCGCCTCGCTCGCCGCCCACGCGCCCCTCGCGCTGGCACAGGTGCTGGACTTCGCGGACCGCCCAGCCTCCATCACGATCGGCACGCCGGCTGGGGGCCGGCTCGCGGCAAGTGCGGCCCTGGGGACGCTTAAGGCCGGTGGTTACGTCGCGAACCACCCGGGCCTGCGCCAGGCGCGCTGCGTGGGCCACATCGGCGTGCGGCCCGATGCGGACGGCTTGGTGCGCCGCGTGCACTTGCATGCGCTGGCGGCCGGGCGGGTGTACTCCACCCTTGCGCTGGCGCTCTTGGAATGCGCGCAGCCCGAAGTCGCGCAGCGCGCGCAGCGGGGGCTCGGCCACACAGACAACGGCACGTGGCGCGTGCCGTTTCGCCTGCCCGTCGCCGGCTTCACGACGCTCCCGGCCGAGGCGGTGCTGAAATATGGCGTAGACGTTTCGCTGGTACGTGGCCGCTACGTACTGATTGGCTCGTCGGCCGTGGGCCTGAGCGACTATGTCGCTACCCCGCTCCAGCCGGTGACCGCCGGCGTCCTGGTCCATGCCCAGGTTTTGGCCGAATTGCTGCACGCGGACCGCCATCCACGCGTGGGCGGATGGTTGCTCGACGCCGGCTTGCTCTCCGTTCTCGCACTTGTTTCGGCCGCGCTCGTCCTGGCGGGCGCCCTCACTCGGGGGATCGGGACTGGGCTTGCTACTCTTGCGGGCCTGTGCGCAGGCTGGTTGGCGCTGTGCGCAGCCGCTTTCGGCGCGGGGTCGGCACCGGCGGTCCTGCCGCCCATCGCAGGCCTCGTCGCCTTCGCCGCAACGTGGCTGGGTCTGGACCTCGCTGAAACGCGCCGCGCCTCCCGCCGGATGATGAACACGCTCTCGCACTATGTAGCCGAGCCGGTGCTGAAGCTTCTGGTAAAGCAAGGACTCGAACGCACGCTTGCCCCTTCTCGCCAGGAAATAACCGTGCTGGTGGCTGACATGGCCGGCTACACACGGCTCACAGCCGAGTCCTCGCTGGAGGACTCCGCACGGCTCACCACGGAATTCCTGGAGGCCATTACAGGACCCGTGCTGGGCAGCGGGGCGACGCTCGACCGATACACGGGCGACGGCCTCATCGCGTTCTGGGGAGCGCCCCTGGCGCGTGTCGACCACGCGGCCAGCGCCTTTGACGCCGCTATCAAGATGCTTGCCGCCGTGGAGTCGCTGAACACAGTGCGTGTCAAGCGCGGCGACATGCCGCTGTCCATGCGCGTAGGGATCGAGAGCGGGGAGGCCCTGGTCGGCGACCTGGGCAGCTCGTCGCGTAGCGTCTACACCGCCGTGGGCACCTGCATCAACCTCGCGTCGCGGCTGCAGGAAGTGGCGCGCGACATTGGCGAGCGGCTCGTCGTAGGACCCCAGGCTCGGGCCGGTATCGCGGTGCCGATGCGGCC
>JBKJTX010000081.1:0-4071 GCA_046590315.1 Ramlibacter sp.
CAGGTTGGCGCCCTGGCGCACCTTGCCGGTGTCCGGCGCCAGCTCACCGAGGATCAGCTTGAGCAACGTCGTTTTGCCGGCGCCGTTGGGCCCGATCAGGCCGACCTTGTCGCCGCGGAGGATGGTGGCGGTGAAATCGCGGACGATGTGCTTGTCGCCGAATGACTGAGCGACCTTGGTCAATTCGGCGACGATCTTGCCGCTCGGAAGCCCCGCAGCCACGTCGAGCCTGACGCTGCCCAGTGCTTCCCGCCTGGCGGCCCGGCTTTGCCGCAGCTTGTCCAAGCGCGTGATTCGTCCCTGCGCCCGAGTCCGCCGTGCCTCCACGCCTTTGCGGATCCACACTTCTTCCTGCGCCAAGAGCTTGTCGGCCTTGGCGCTGATCACACCTTCCTGCGCCAGCTGTTCTTCCTTTTGGACCAGGTAACGCGTGAAGTTGCCGGGGTACGAGCGCAGGCGACCGCGGTCCAGCTCTAGGATGCGAGTGGCGACGCGGTCCAGGAAGGTTCGGTCGTGGGTGATGGTGACCACGCTGCCTTTGAAGTCGATCAAGAGATTTTCCAGCCACTCGATCGAATCCAGATCGAGGTGGTTGGTCGGTTCGTCCAACAGCAGGACGTCGGGACGGCGCACCAGCGCCTGACCCAGCGCCACGCGTTTTTTCGTGCCGCCGGAGAGAGTGCCAATCACTGCGGTCTTGTTCAGATGCAGGCGCTGCAAGGTCTCTTCGACGCGCTGTTCCCAGTTCCAGCCGTCCTGCGCTTCAATGGCGCCCTGCAGACGATCCAGGTCGCCTTGGCCGTGGGAGTACTGGTCGATCAGTGCGATCACGTCGGCGACGCCGGCCAGCGTCGCATCGAACACGGTGGCTTCTGGGTCCAACACAGGCTCCTGCGCAACGTAGGCGCTGCGCAGGCCTTGCTGGAGCTGAAGGGTCCCATCGTCGACCTTCTCCAGCCCGGCCAGGATCTTGAGCAGCGATGATTTGCCGGCGCCGTTGCGACCGATGAGGCCCACCCGTTCGCTCGTTTCAAGCGCAAAGTCGGTGTGGTCGAGGAGAGGCACGTGGCCAAAAGCCAGCTGTGCGTTGAGTAGGGTGATCAATGCCATGAAGGGCGCGATTATCCGGGTACGGCTTTTCTCAGGCGTCGATATAGTCATTTTTCCGGGCGCCAAGCCCAAGGAGGCGCAGTGGAACTACAAATCAATGGCAAGGCCGTCAGTGTCGATGCCGAGCCCGACATGCCCTTGTTGTGGGTGTTGCGCGACGTGCTGAATATGACCGGGACCAAGTTCGGCTGCGGCGTTGCGGCCTGCGGTGCCTGCACGGTGCGGGTGGAGGGTCAAGCCGTGCGCTC
Source organism: Ramlibacter sp. (assembly GCA_046590315.1). Lineage (GTDB taxonomy): Bacteria > Pseudomonadota > Gammaproteobacteria > Burkholderiales > Burkholderiaceae_C > Ramlibacter. Next base: position 1,359 of record JBKJTX010000081.1, read on the forward strand.
GTGCGTCACGCCGGTGAGCACCGTGGTGGGCAAGCGCATCCAAACCATCGAAGCGCTGGGCGAGCCGGGCAAGCCTCATCCTTTGCAAGTCGCCTGGATCGCCGAGCAGGTGCCCCAGTGCGGCTATTGCCAAAGCGGCATGCTGATGGCGGCTGCGGCGCTGCTCGGAAAAAGTCCCAGGCCCACCGATGCGCAGATCGACGAAGCGATGACGAACATCTGCCGATGCGGCACCTACCAACGTGTGCGGCTGGCGATCAAGCGCGCTGCGGGAGTGACGTCATGAGGCGCCGGGCCTGGCTGCTGAGTGCCGCAGGCGCGGCGGGCGCGCTTGTCGTCGGTTGGGGCCTTATGCCGCAGCGCTCGCGTCTGGGTGCAGGCAACTTCATGCTTCCTGGCGAAGGTGAGGTGGCACTCAATGGATGGATCAAGATCGCCTCCGATGGCACGGTGATCCTGGCGATGCCGCGCAGCGAGATGGGCCAGGGCGTGCACACTTCGCTGCCCATGTTGGCCGCTGAAGAGCTCGACGTGCAGCTTTCGGCCATCCGCATCGAGCAAGCCGGCTCCGACACGATCTACGGCAATGTCTCGATGCTGGTTGCCAGTCTGCCGTTCCATCCACTGGCGGCCGAAAGAGAAGATGGCTTCGGTCGCGTCAAGGCCGGGCGCTGGGTCGTCGGGAAGGTAGCGCGCGAGTTGGGCATCAATGCCACCGGAGGTTCGACCAGCGTGGCGGATGCCTGGGAAGTGGTGCGTGTCGCCGCGGCGACGGCTCGCGCGTCGCTGCTGGGGGCTGCTTCGCTGCAGTGGCGCGTGCCCGCCGAAGAGCTCAGCGTACGAGATGGAGTGATCGTTCACGCCTCCGGAAAGTCAGCCAGCTACGGGGAGATGGCGAAATATGCGTCGGCCACGCCTCCCGGCGCCGTCCGGTTAAAGGAGCGCAAGGACTGGAAGCTGATCGGACGGCCGCTACCACGCCTGGACGTGGCGGACAAGGTCGATGGGTCTGCGCGCTTCGGCATCGACGTCCGTCTGCCCGGTATGAAGTTCGCCGTGGTTCGCCTCTGCCCGATGCTGGGAGGCTCAGCGGGGGCCATGAACTCCGACAAAGCACTGGCGCTGGCTGGGGCAGAGCGCCTGGTGCAGCTTCCAGCCTACGCGGGCTCGACGGCCGGTTTTGCCATCGTTGGCAAGAGCTACTGGCATGCGCGCCGTGCGGCCCAGGCGGTTGAAGTTGAGTGGCGCCAACGACTCGGCGGCCCTCTGGATTCGCGCGTGATCAACACCGAGCTTGAGGCGGCGGCGAGAAGTGCGGAAGGTCATGTCTTTCATGAGCAAGGCGATGTCACGGCGGCAGAAAAAACGGGCCGCAATGTCGAGGCCTGGTATCGCGCCCCGTATCTCGCCCACGCCACTCTGGAACCCATGAACTGCACTGCGCGGGTACTGAATGGCAAAGTCGAAATCTGGGTGCCTACGCAAGTCCCCGAGATGGCCCGTGCGATGGCTGCGAAGGTCGCCGGCGTGCCTGCTGCTGACGTCACCCTTCACGTCACATTGCTGGGCGGGGGCTTTGGTCGCCGGCTCGAGGTCGACTATGTCGCGCAAGCGGTGCGCGTAGCGATGGACTGCGGGGGTGCTCCGGTTCAACTGATCTGGCCGCGCGAGGAAGACACGACGCACGATTTCTACCGCCCGATGCATGTCGCCATGATGCGCGGCGCATTCGATGCGCAAGGCAATTTAAACAGCTTGAGGATCAAGTCTGCAGGTGACGCAATTTCACCGCGCTGGATGGAGCGCGGCTTACCCGCGCTGTCCGGTCCGCTCGATACGCCCGACAAGACGACGGCGGAAGGCTTGTTCGACTTGCCGTACGGTTTCGCGAACCAGCACATGGAGCATGTCGCCACCCGAATGGGCGTGCCGGTGGGCTTCTGGCGCTCCGTCGGCCACTCGCACAACGCGTTCTTCTCCGAGAGCTTCATGGACGAACTGGCGGCCGAAGCCAAGCAGGATCCTGTCGAATTCCGGCGCCGATGGCTGAACGGCGCGCCGCGCTATCTGGCCGTGCTGAACCTGGCGGCCCGGAAGGCGGGCTGGGGGAGCGCACTGCCAGCTGGTCGCGCCAGGGGCGTTGCGCTGCATGAATCGTTCGGCTCGATCGTAGCGCAGGTGGCGGAGGTTTCGCTGGAGGCCGGCGTTCCGCGCGCTCATCGCATCGTTTGCGCGATCGATTGCGGCACGGTCATCAATCCCGGAATCGTAGCTCAGCAAATGGAAGGCTCCGTTGTTTTCGGCCTCACGGCGGCTCTCTACGGAACAATCGACATCCACAAAGGCGCCGTGCAACAGACAAATTTTCCCAGCTACCCCATGGTCCGCTTGGCGCAAGCGCCGGTGGTGGAAACCTGGATCATCGACAGCGACCGTCCCCCTGCTGGAGTCGGCGAGCCGGGGGTGCCCCCTCTCGCGCCGGCGGTGGCGAACGCGCTGTTCGCACTCACCGGCAAGCGGCAACGGGCGCTTCCGCTGACCGCCTAAGGTGCACGAACTGCTCAGCTTGCTACGGCGAGCGGTCATGCTATAGTCGAGGGCTCTGCTGAACAAGGCGACGCGAAAGCGGCGCAGCGTCCAGGCAGAGCGGAGACAGAAGAAAAAGAGGCGCCGCGAATTGACCAGTCATCAAAAACTGGTATAGAATTCGAGG
>JBKJTX010000175.1:0-6706 GCA_046590315.1 Ramlibacter sp.
GGCTTTCCTGGAAGGTGCGGCCCATGGCCATCACCTCACCCACGGACTTCATCTGCGTCGTCAGGTGCGAGTCGGCCGCGGGGAATTTCTCGAACGCGAAGCGCGGGATCTTCGTGACCACGTAATCGATGCTGGGCTCGAAGCTCACCGGCGTGGCGCCCCCGGTGATGTCGTTGCGCAGTTCGTCGAGCGTGTAGCCGATGGCGAGCTTGGCGGCGACCTTGGCGATCGGGAAACCGGTTGCCTTCGACGCCAGCGCCGACGAGCGCGACACGCGCGGGTTCATCTCGATGACGACGACGCGCCCATCCTGCGCATTGACGCCGAACTGCACGTTGGACCCGCCCGTGTCGACGCCGATCTTGCGCAGCACCGCGATCGAGGCGTTGCGCATGATCTGGTATTCCTTGTCCGACAGCGTTTGCGCCGGCGCCACGGTGATCGAGTCGCCGGTGTGCACGCCCATCGGGTCGAGATTCTCGATCGAGCAGATGATGATGCAGTTGTCCGCCTTGTCGCGCACCACTTCCATCTCGAACTCCTTCCACCCGAGGAGCGACTCCTCGATCAGCAGCTCGCTGGTGGGCGACGCCTCCAGCCCGCGCTTGCAGATCGCCTCGAATTCTTCCGAGTTGTAGGCGATGCCACCGCCGGTGCCGCCCAGTGTGAAGCTCGGGCGAACGACGGTGGGAAAGCCCAAGGTCTTTTGTACGGTCCAGGCCTCTTCGATCGAATGGGCGATGCCGGACCGCGCCGAGCCCAGACCGATCTTGGTCATGGCTTCCTTGAACTTCTGGCGGTCTTCGGCTTTGTCGATCGCTTCGGGCGTCGCGCCGATCAGTTCGACCTTGTGCTTGTCCAGCACGCCGTGGTGCCAGAGGTCGAGCGCGCAATTGAGCGCGGTCTGGCCGCCCATCGTGGGCAGAATCGCATCGGGCTTTTCCTTGGCGATGATCTTCTCGACCGTTTGCCAGGTGATGGGCTCGATGTAGGTGACGTCTGCCGTGTCCGGGTCGGTCATGATCGTCGCCGGGTTGCTGTTGATCAGGATGACCTTGTAGCCTTCCTCGCGCAGCGCCTTGCAGGCCTGCACGCCGGAGTAATCGAACTCGCAGGCCTGCCCGATGATGATCGGTCCGGCCCCGATGATGAGCACGCTCTTGATGTCTGTGCGCTTTGGCATGTCTAGTTTTTCTCCATCAGCGCGGTGAAACGATCGAACAGGTAGCCGATGTCATGCGGCCCCGGCGACGCTTCCGGATGGCCCTGGAAGCAGAACGCCGGCTTGTCGGTGCGGGCCAAGCCCTGCAGCGTGCCGTCGAAGAGACTCACGTGGGTGGCGCGCAGATTGGGGGGCAAGGTCTTCTCGTCCACGGCAAAGCCGTGGTTCTGGCTGGTGATGCTCACGCGACCGCTGTCCAAGTCCTTGACCGGGTGATTCGCGCCGTGGTGGCCGAACTTCATCTTGAAGGTTTTCGCGCCAGAGGCCAGCGCCATGATCTGGTGGCCCAGGCAAATGCCGAAGGTGGGATAGCCGTCCTCGATCAACTCGCGGGTGGCGGCGATGGCGTAGTCGCAAGGCTCCGGATCGCCGGGTCCGTTGGACAGGAACACGCCGTCGGGCTTGAGCTTCTTCACGTCCGAGGCGGAGGTTTTCGCCGGCACGACGGTAACCTTGCAGCCGCGCTCAGCCAACATGCGCAAGATGTTCTTCTTCACGCCGTAGTCGAAGGCGACCACATGATATTTCGCGTTCTGGCCTTTGCCGTAGCCCGAACCCAGGCGCCATTCCGCCTCGGTCCACTCGTAGGGTTGCGTGGCGGACACCACCTTGGCCAGATCCAGCCCGCTCATGCTCGGCGCCGTTCTGGCTGCCGACACTGCTTTGTCGATCAGCGCTGGCGTCGCTTCCTCATCTTGCGCGAGCGCGACGACGCAACCGTTCTGCGCGCCCCTGCTGCGCAGCAGGCGCGTGAGCTTGCGCGTGTCGATGTTGGCGATGGCAACCGTGTTCTGGCTGCGCAGGTAATCCGACAGTGTCTGCTTGGTGCGGAAATTGGAAGCCACCAGCGGCAGGTCGCGGATGATGAGGCCCGCGGCGTGGACCTTGCTGGCTTCGACGTCTTCCTCATTGACCCCGTAGTTGCCGATGTGCGGATACGTGAGCGTCACGATCTGCTGGCAATAGCTCGGGTCGGTGAGGATTTCCTGGTAGCCGGTGATGGCCGTGTTGAACACGACTTCGCCGGTGGTGGAGCCTGCGGCTCCGATCGAATTGCCAATAAAGACCGTGCCGTCTGCGAGCGCCAGGATGGCGGGCGGGGAATTCCCCGATTGAGACAAGAGCACTGGGTTCTCCGGATGGTTACGGGGTACGCCCAAACGCTCTCAAGAGACCTGGCCTTCGGTTGCGCAAAGGCTTGCTTTTGATCGCTTATTTGTCAGGGGTGTGGCTTGATGCGCTAGGCGTACGAGGGTTTGCGGGAAAGCCCCTGATTATAGACCACCGTGGTCAAGCCGCGCCGCGGGCGGCGGCACTGGCATGCAGGCAGATCGCCGCTGCCGAAGCCACATTCAGCGACTCTTCCCCGCCCGGTTGGAGGATGCGCACCGCCAGGCCCGCTCGGGAAGTCAGTTCCTCTCCGACGCCCTGCCCTTCGTGCCCCAACACCCAAGCGCAGGGTGACGGCAATCGCGCATGGTGGAGCCACTCACCCTGGTGCGAGCTCGTCGCGACGAGTGGTATGTCGAGCGCGTCGACGGCCGCGGGGTCCAGGCCCTCGATCAATCGAAGCGCGAAATGCGCGCCCATCGCCGCGCGGACAACCTTCGGACTCCAAAGCGCTGCCGTCCCGGTCATCGCGAGTACTTGTGGAAACCCAAAGGCGGCCGCGCTGCGCAAAATTGCGCCGACATTGCCTGCGTCCTGCACGCGGTCGAGAATCACCGTGGCTGCGCGCGCCTGGATCGTCGGCACTTTGGGCAGGTCGATCACGAAGCCCATGGACGCCGGCGACTCCAGCGAACTCAGGGACGCGAACAGCGCGTCGGCGACGACGACTTTTTTTCCTGGTCGCACCGTCCATTCGCGCGGCGCGACCGACCAGAACGACTCGGTGAAAATCGCCAACGCCGGCTGCACCTCGCGGGCCAGCGCCGCGCGGCAAAGATGGTCACCCTCCAGCCAGATGCGGCCCTGCTTGCGATAAGCCGTGCTGTCCCGGGCCAGCCGTCGCAAATCCTTGAAAAGGACGTTGGACGCCGAAGTGACGAACTGAGGTTCGGCGAGCGTCACGACACCGTGACCGTGAAGGCCACGCCGTCGGCATCGACGAAGGTGGCCGCCACCGGGCCGAAGAACCTGCGATGGTGGCGACACGCACCGTGGACCCGCAGCGCCGTCATGTGCTCGGGCGTGCCGTAGCCCTTGTGCGCGGCAAACCCGTATTGCGGAAACTCTTGGTGCAGCGTTTGACACAGGCGGTCGCGGTACACCTTGGCAATAATCGACGCTGCGGAAATCGACTTGACGATCGCGTCGCCACCAATCACTGCCTCAGCCAGAACGTCGATGGTCGGCAGGCGATTGCCGTCGACCAGCACCTTCGCAGGCTTCAGGCGCAGGCCTTCCACCGCCCGCTTCATGGCAAGCATCGTCGCGTGCAGGATGTTCAGCGTATCGATCTCCTCGACGCTGGCTTCGGCCACCGAACAGCACAGCGCCTTCTCAAGGATCTGGTCGTACAGGCGTTCGCGTTGCAACGGCGTGAGAACTTTCGAGTCGGCGAGCCCGCGGATCCTTTTTGCATCATTCAGGATGACGGCCGCCGCCACCACCGGCCCGGCCAAGGGGCCGCGGCCGGCTTCATCGACGCCGGCCATCAGCCCAAGCGGGTCCCAGTCCAGCTTGCGCTGAGCGGGCGCGCGCGCGGGCCGCGTCCGGATCGGCCGGGGCGCGTCAAATTCAGGCGAAGAGGAGTCTTGCGATGGCATCGGTGGCGAGCGTTGCGGTGTCGCGCCGCAACTGCTCGTGCAACGCGCTGAATTTGTTCTGGACGGTCGCCATTCTGGCAGGAGCGTCCAGCCATTCCAAGAGGGCCGCAGCGAGCGACTCGGGATTGCACTGTCGCTGAACCAATTCTGGAACGACGAATTCGCCGCACAGGATGTTGGGCAATCCGATCCAGGGCTGCAAGTGCTGAGGCCACATCAGCCGGTAGGACAACCAGTTCACCTTGTAGGCGATCACCATCGGCCGCTTGAAAAGCGCGGCTTCGAGCGTCGCCGTGCCGCTGGCGATCAACGTCAAATCGCAGGCGGCGAGCACCTCGTGCGATCGCCCGGCGAGAATCTGCACCCCCTGGGCGACGCCGGCAGCTCGGGCGGCGGCCTCTACGGCGGCCTTAAGCGAGGGAATGGCGGGAACAACAATCTTCAGCCCGGGACGCGCGTCGCGCACCAGGGCCGCAGCGCGCAGGAATATTTCAGCGTGATAGTGAACCTCAGAGGCGCGGCTTCCCGGCAACACGGCCAATACCTCGTCCTCGTCCCGCAAGCCCAGCGCGTGCCGCGCTGCGGCTTTGTCGGCCTGCGCCGGAATGATGTTCGCTAGAGGATGGCCGACGTAGGTCGCAGCGATCCCGTGCCGTGCCAGCAGTTCGGGCTCGAATGGAAAGATGCACAGCACATGGTCGACGCTGCACTTGATTTTCTCCACGCGTTCAGGGCGCCAGGCCCAGATGGAAGGACACACGAAATGGACGGTCTTGACCCCGCGCTCGCGCAACCCCTTTTCGAGGTCAAGATTGAAGTCGGGCGCATCCACGCCGATGAAGGCCTGCGGCGGATCGGCCAGCAGCCGGGATTTGAGCTGCACTCGAATTCCGGCAATTTCACGATAGTGCCGGAGCACTTCCACATAGCCGCGCACGGCCAGCTTTTCGTGTGGCCACCAGGGCTCGAAGCCGTGCGTGGCCATTTGCGGGCCGCCGATGCCAAAACTTTGAACCAGCGGCCAGCGCGCCTTGATGCCGCCAAGCAGCAGGCCGCCAAGCAGGTCGCCAGAGGCTTCCCCCGCCACCATCGCAAGCCGCAGCAGGGGGTCACGCATAGCAACCACTCAGCGAGCGATGCCGCGAGTGGATTGCGCAAGGAACGCCAGCATCATTTCAATGTCGGCTTGCGCCAGCGGTGCGGTTGCGGTCAGTGCTTCGATCTCGGTGCGGGCCTGCTCCAGCGTCTTGCCCGACCGATAAAGCAGCTTGTGAATCTGCTTCACGGCCGCAATGCGCTCGGGCGCGAATCCGCGGCGGCGCAAACCTTCGGCGTTGAAACCGCGTACCGCGGGCGGATTGCCGTCCACCATCATGAAAGGTGGCACGTCCTGGTTGACTGCGGTCGCAAAACCGGCCATCGCGTGCGCGCCGACCTTCACGAACTGGTGGACGCCGGTCAAGCCACCGATGAAGACCCAGTCGCCCAGGTGCACATGGCCGCCAAGCGTGGTGTTGTTGGCAAGGATGGTCTGGTTGCCGATCTGGCAGTCGTGCGCGATGTGCACATACGCCATGATCCAGTTGTCGTCGCCCACGCGGGTGACGCCCACGTCCTGGGCAGTGCCTGTGTTGAACGTGCAGAACTCGCGAATGGTGTTGCGGTCGCCGATGGAAAGGCGTGTAGGTTCACCAGCGTACTTCTTGTCCTGGGGCATGGCGCCGAGCGAAGCGAATTGCAGGATGCGGTTGTCACGGCCGATGCTGGTATGCCCCTCGATCACGCAGTGTGGGCCCACGCTGGTGCCCGCCGCAATGCTCACGTGCGGACCGATCACCGTATAAGGCCCCACGGTGACCGAGCCGTCGAGCTGCGCCTTCGGATCGACGATGGCCGTCGGATGGATCTGCGCCACGCCGTCAGCCTACGCGATCTTGCGCATCGTGCACATGAGCTCGGCTTCGCACGCGATGTCGTTGCCCACGCGCGCGATACCCTTGAACTTGTAGATGCCCGCGCGCGAGCGCACCAACGTCACATCGATCACCAGCTGGTCGCCGGGCTCCACCGGCCGCTTGAAACGCGCACCGTCGATGCCCGCGAAGTAGATGACAGACTTGTCGTCCGGCGCAGCGCCTTCCCCGGCGAACGACAGCAGCGCCGCCGTCTGGGCCATGGCTTCCAGCATCAGCACGCCGGGCATCACCGGTCGATGCGGGAAATGCCCGACGAAGAACGGCTCGTTGATTGTCACGTTCTTCAGCGCTTTGATGCTCTTGCCGGGGTCGACGGCGAGCACGCGATCCACCAGCAGGATCGGATAGCGGTGCGGCAGCTTCTTCAGTATTTCGTGGATGTCCATCATGAGGGTCTGCCCACACTGTTCTTGCCAGTGCGAACGCGGTTAAATCCGCGCCAATCTAGGCGCGCGACGACGCCAAGGCTTTTCGCCTTGGCCAGGAGCGTAACGACGAGTGGCGCGAATTTAACCACGTTCCCTCCGGGTTGCGATCAAAAAGACCATGCGCCGCGTTGCAAAGCCTTGCCGGACGGGGGTCCGGCCGCGTTTTTCGCCTTGCGCATGGCCTTTTTGACTCGCAACGCATCTGGCAAGAACAGTGTGGGCAGACCCTAGTCTCTCTTCTCCAATGCCTTGATTCGCTCAAGCAGTTGCACAAGCTGCGCGAGCGAATCAAGGCATTGGAGAAGAGAG
>JBKJTX010000061.1:0-6580 GCA_046590315.1 Ramlibacter sp.
ATCGACTACAGCCTGGGCAGATGGCAGGCGCTGACGCGCTACATCGACGACGGGGAGCTGCCCGCCGATAACAACTGGGTGGAGAACCAGATCCGTCCGATCGCCATCGGTCGAAACAACTGGCTGTTCGCTGGATCGCTGCGTGCAGGTAAACGGGCTGCCGCAATCATGAGTCTGGTGCACTCAGCACGACTGAACGGTCACGACCCCTACGCGTATCTGAGGGATGTGCTGGAGCGACTGCCGACCCAGCCGGCCAGCCGTGTGGACGAACTGTTGCCGCACCGCTGGGCACCGGCAACCTGATCGGCAAACTCCATACAGCTGTATAGACTTCCGTCGGTCAAGACGGGATTGCCGCGCGCTTACCGTTCTCGTCCTGAATGACCGCCGTGGGACTCTAAATCTCGACTGGAACTACTGGAGGGCCTTGGGCGACCCAATTCAAGTGCTCTTGTCCAGGTAGCAACCGACCGCCCAACTCTGTTAGGACCAATGCCTCGTGATCCTTTACTTGTGCGTGGAATGTCAATCGAATCGGACGATCAATACCCGCATCTGAGGCCCAAAAGCGTAGCGATGCGTGCGACCCTAGCTCGGGCGAGGCGGGCAAGTTCAAGTCGTGGTTGTCCCAAGCACCGTGGTACCAACGTGCGAAAACGAAAACATCCTCCCAAGCTTGGGCGACCCCCAAAATACCCTGTCGAATAGATGAGTCTTGCATGGCCCGATCGACAGTTGCATGATCGCCCTTGAAGAGGCCAAGTTCTACAAATGCTGCATCGCCCGGCGGCGCTGCCGGGATTTGAACGACCTTGCTCTCAATGCTTGTTCGGGGTGAAAGGTAGTCGGTTGGAATGCCAAGCAAGAGAAGACGTGCAAACTCTCCCGAGCTTGACTGTGGAATGGCTGGCCGTTCCCATCGCGCCATTGCCCGGTCAGGCATCGTAACTGGGCGACCGTGCTCCGAAGTGAATGCATCGCGGCAAATCCCAGACTTGTGAAAGCTGACTTTAGTGACATGCGCAAGGCCCCGGCTCGCGAAAAACACATCACCTTTGCGGTTCGACCATATGCGCCAGACGAGAGAGCTCGCGAGTGGCTGGAGTGCAACTACAGCAATCCGGAGGTCGAGAAAATTTCTGCTCAAGGCCCGTCCTTTCTACAATCGCCGTGCGATGCCTCGGGACGGCGCTGTCGACTGCATCGCGAATTGTAGAAAGATTAGCGGCCAACTCGACGTCTCACGCCGAAATGCTGGCAGATTGAAAATCCGCGTGTCGGTGGTTCGATTCCGCCCCAGGCCACCAGATAACAACGCCTCGGTTGCTTCACGGCTTCCGGGGCGTTCTGCATTCGCCCTCTCCATGTCGCGTTAAGTGTTGCAAGTGTGCACAATCTACGGATGTGTTCCGTGGCGCAGAGCGACGCCTTAGGACGCCTTAGGACTTCTCTAGAACTTTGCAGTGAAAGGCTGCCAATTCGCTTGCCTGTAACGCAACGAAGCGGATTCGCCAAGAAAGGTGAGGCCGGAGTTGTGTGCTGCAGTTACCCACAATTTGTGCATGAGAATAGACATCTAGAAGCGAAGCACCGACGTTTCTGACGGGTGCTTCCAACATAGCGCCCTTACACCCATTTTCTTTGGAGATGATTGATGCTCACGTCCCGCCGTTTAATATCGAAGACATCATTTGGGGCTTGCGTTGTTGCGCTTTCTGCACTTGTCCTCTCCGGCTGTGGAGGCGGGAATTCAGATGACGCGCCGATCACTTCAGCTGTCTTAAGCGCCAGTCTCGCCGGCGAGCAGGAGCCGACTCCCACCGCCACCGGCGCGCTTGGGTCAGGGTCGCTCACGTTGACACTGCCCAGCCGCACCGTGGCAGGTAGCATCTCGCTGGACGGCATGACCGCTACCGCCGCCCACATTCACACCGGCGCCATTGGCATCAACGGGCCGATCATTGCGGGCCTTACAGAAAGCGCACCCGGCAGCGGCGTCTGGAACGTTCCCACGGGTACCGTGCTGACAGCGGAGCAGGCTACCGCGTTCGCAGAAGGCGGCTTGTACTTCAATGCGCACAGCACAGAGAACCCCACAGGCGAGGTCCGCGGACAGATCGGTCGTCAGGTTTCCGGTGCCTCGATGTCGGGCGCTCAAGAAGTACCTGCAAACGCATCCACCGCCACCGGTACCGGGCTGTTCAGTCTGGACCCCGCAACTAAAAAGTTATCGGCGCGTATGACGCTGACCGGCATGATGGCTTCGGCCGCGCACATCCATGCGGGTGCAGTAGGCGTGAACGGTGGCGTGCTGTTCCCGCTGACCGAAACGGCCACGGGCAGTGGCGTTTGGGTTTCCGCGGCGGACGCCACGCTTACCGACGCGCAAGTGGCCTTGCTCAATGAGGGCGGCCTGTACTTCAACGCCCACAGCGCGGCTTTTCCAGGCGGCGAGATTCGCGGGCAGATCGGACGGCTGGTGCGGGGCGCCAAAATGGACAGCGCGCAAGAAGTACCCACCAATGCGTCGACCGCCACCGGCCAGGGTTCGTTGACGGTCCATCCTTCTACCCGTGCCGCCAACGGCTTCATTACGCTGACTGGAATGACTGCAGCAAGAGCGCACATTCACATCGGTGCCGCCGGCGTTAGCGGCCCGATCATTGTTGAATTGACCGACGCGGGCGGTGGTCGCTGGAACGTTCCGGCCAACACGGTGCTCACCGCAGCTCAAATGAAGGCATTCAAGCAGGGCAATCTGTACTTCAACGCCCACAGCACGGCGTTTCCGGGAGGCGAGATCCGCGGTCAAATCCTCTGATGCCCGACACTGACCTCTCGATGAACTGGAGTCAGCGTTCTTTTTGTAGGTCAGACCCTAAGCGCGAACAGCCGCCATCAGTGCAGCGCGCAAGGCCGCGAGTGCCGCTTTGCGTGAGTCGCCCCGCCTGTGGACGAAGAAGAATCCATAGCCTTCGAGTGCGACATCCGACACGCGCACCAGTTGCCCAGAGGCGAGCTCATGCCGCACCAGGATATCGCTGCAGATGCCCACTCCCTGTCCCGAGATCACGGCCTGAATCGCGTGCAGCTCCTCACGGAAGAAGAGCATGGGTGCCGTCGGCTTGGCCTTTCGGCCCGTAGCGCCGCTGCCCGCCTGCTCGATCCAGCGCGACCAGCGCGGCGCGTCGGCGTCGGTGTCAGGCCAGCCCGTCTCGATCATGGGCAGGCGCAGAATTTCGGCTACGGACAAGAGTCGTGACTTCGCTCCCAGCAGGCTCGGACTCGCAACCGCGTAGAACGTGTCGCGTGCCAGTTCGACGGCGACGCCGTCTTGCGGCGCCTGCCGGGCGTAGCGCACCGCGACATCGACCTCGCCGGTCTGCAGGGACAGCACCGTGTCGATGCCGATGATTTCGAGCTTGAGTGTCGGATGCGTCGCGCGCAGCGCCGGCAGCAAAGGCAGCAGGCAACGCGACGCAAAGGCGTTGGTGGCGGTGACCCGCAACACCATCGCCTCACCTCCCGCATCCAGCCGGCGCCAGGCATCGGTGAAGTTCTGTAGACCTTTCATGATGCCCGGCGCGAGCAGCGCTCCCGCCGGAGTCAACGCCAGTGGGCGCGGCCGCCTTCGGAACAGCAACTGGCCGCAATTGGCTTCCAGCAGCCGGATCTGATGGCTGATCGCCGTGGGTGTGACTCCCAATTCCTCTGCTGCTGCCTTGAAGCTGAGGTGCCGCGCTGCGGCCTCGAAGGCGCGTAGTTCAGCCAGGGGAGGGAGCCTGTTCATTCAGCCGAGTCTAGATGAATCGCGTTCACCTACTCATGAGAACTTCTCGGTTGCGCATGGATGGCGCTGTCCCGTACGCTTCGACGCAGACAAACGTTATTCGGTAGAAGCGCAAAAGGAGGATGGATGCTTTACGACGTCATCACGGTAGGCGGCGGAATCGCGGGCGCCACCTTGGCGAAAAATCTCGCGGAACATGGCTATCGCGTCCTCGTGCTTGAACGCGAAGCCAGCTTCCGGGACCGTGTGCGTGGAGAGCAGATGCATCCGTGGGGCGTCGCTGAAGCGCGTGCGCTCGGGATCTACGACACGCTCGTCGCCACCGGTGGCCATCAAACCCGCTGGTGGCTCAGCTACCAAGGCGACAACCTGGTCGAGCGCCGCGACTTGGCGGCAACATCACCCCATGGCTTTGGCTCCTTCAATTGCCATCACCCGCAGATGCAGGAAGCGGTACTTCAGTTGGCCGTCCAGGCAGGCGCAGAGGTCCGGCGCGGCATCACCGTCGAGGGGGTGGAGCCGGGCAGTCCTGCCAGTGTGCGCGTGTGCGCGGACGGGCAGCGCAGCGTGCTGCAGGCCCGTTTGGTCGTCGGCGCCGACGGGCGCGCTTCTCGCGTTCGCCGGTGGGGCGGCTTCACGGTCGAACAAGACCCGGATGGTCTGGTGATCGCCGGAGCGCTGCTCGAAGGCACATCGGTGCCGGACGATGCAACCTATGCCGTGAGGGGGTCCGAAGGCTTTGTCTTGATGGCGCCTCTGGGCGACCAACGTGCCCGCACCTATTTCATCTGCCGCAAAAGCGATGTTCGACGTCCGTTGAGCGGAGAGGCAAATGTTCCGCAGTTCCTGGCCGCATGCCGCGCCACCGGCGGCGCCGGCGAATGGTTTGACAACGTCACGGTTGCTGGGCCTCTGGCTCAATTCAACGCGGCCGACCATTGGGTGGCGGATCCGGTGCGGGAAGGGGTGGTGCTGATCGGGGATGCAGCGGCCGCCTCGGATCCCAGCTATGGTTGTGGGCTCTCGCTCGCGTTGATGGGCGTGCGCCATTTGCGGGACTGTCTCGTCGCCACTCCAGATTGGCGTGTGGCGAGCGAGCAATACGCACGGGAGCATGCTCGCTACTACGGAGCGGTGCATCGGATCACCGGCTGGTTCAGGGAACTGCGCTGGAGCACCGGCCCAGTGGCAGAGGAGCGGCGCACGGCGGCGTTTGCGCGTTTTGCTGCGGAGCCTGCACGGGTGCCGGATCTCCTTGGCCTCGGACCAGAGGCCCCAAGTGATGAAGAGACGCACCGATTCCTGTTGGGCGAGCAGAGTGAGGAGTGCCTGGTAGAGGGGCGCGCATGAGCCAGCGCTGGTGGTGTCTCGGCGCGCTCACGCTCGCCCGCGCGGCCATGGGGTTCCAATTTCAGGCCGTCGCGGCGGTAGGCCCGCTGATGGCGGGGAGCCTGGGCCTGGACAAGGGCCAGCTCGGTTGGCTGATTGGCCTGTACCTGCTTCCCGGCGCTGTCATCGCGTTGCCGGGCGGGCTGCTGGGCCGCAAGTTCGGCGACAAGCGCCTCGTGCTCGTGGGGCTAGCGCTGATGGGCATCGGCGCCGTGTGGCTCGGGTTCTCGCGCACGTTCGAGGAGGCCAACGCGGGACGCTGCGTGAGCGGCATTGGCGCGGTCATGCTGAACGTGCTTGTGACCAAAATGGTGGCCGATTGGTTCGACGGCAAGGAGCGCCTGCTCGCCATGTCGATCCTGATCAACTCCTGGCCCATCGGCATCGGTATCGCGCTGCTCGTCGTCGGTCAGTTGGGCCAATATGCCGGGTGGCAGTGGGGCATGTTTTCGACGGCCCTCTTCGCGGCAGCAGGATTCACTGCGGTGGCCGCGATCTACCGTGCCCCGGCAGCTGGCGCCGCGCCGGCCGCGACTGCAGGGTTGGGTTTGGCGACGTTAACGCGCACCGAATGGCACCTGCTGCTGCTTGCCTCATTGCCCTGGCTGTTCTACAACGCCAGTTTCCAGATCATGATGTCGTTCATGCCGTCGTTCTTCGTCGACAACGGCTACGAACTTGCACGCGCAACCAGTCTCTCGGCCGGGTGCGCCGTCGGCTTCGTCATCGGCGTTCAGGCCGGAGGGTTGCTGTTGAAGCGTTCCGCCCACCCAGACCTCATCTGCCATGCGGCGCTCGCAGGCTGGTGCGCGGCGCTGCTGGCGCTATCCACCGGGACCGCGCCGCTGCTGTGGGTCGTGCTCGGCGGCCTGCTCGGCGGCCTTCCGGCGGCCGCACTGGTCTCGCTGCCGGCCGAGGTGCTGCGGCCTGAGAGCCGCAGCGCCGGGATGGGCATCTTCTTCACCGTCTACTACTTCGGCTGCGCCATCTTGCCCACCGTCGCCGGCTTGCTCTACGACCGTGCGGGCGGGCGCGCGGCCCTGTGGATGGCAGCGGGGCTCGCATTGGTTTGCATTCCGATTCTTGTCGGGTTCCGCAGGGACATGAAGAGGGCTCGGACATCTCGGTAGCGAGAAAGGTGCCTTCGCGAACTATCAGCGTCGCACTCATCGACGCTTGCAGGCTTGCAGGCTTGCAGGCTTGCAGGCTTGTCGGCCTGACTTAGTGGTTCGCGCCGCGTTCGATGGTGTACCGGCTGTGGAACAGCCCATCGCCGTAGTGGTCATCCGACTGTGAGATCAAAACTGCCAGCTCGCCACCCTGCAAAGACTGGATGACCTCAATCAGGCGTTGCACCAGCGCAGGTGCCACCCCCTCGAACGGTTCGTCCAGCAACAG
>JBKJTX010000340.1:0-5420 GCA_046590315.1 Ramlibacter sp.
GGTATCGAACCGGCGGGGCCCGCGATGAAAGCGCACTCCGTGCGCGGATTCCGGCCTCCGGCACCACATGTGCCCTCGTCCGGTATCGAACCGGCGGGGCCCGCGATGAAAGCGCACTCCGTGCGCGGATTCCGGCCTCCGGCACCACTTCTCTAACGCTTTGCGCCGACTGCCGGTGTGGCGGCATGGTTACGAGCCTGCATTGCAGGCGCCAAGGCGCCCACCGTGTTCGGGGCCAGCGTCTTGTTGATGTCGATGCCCTGCCGGTAGTAGTCCTCCGCCACAAGGGTCTCGGGGAATGCCAACGTCAGCCACACGGTCGCGATGCTAGCCACGACCACTGCCACCGGCCCGGCGATCACCAGCCAGACGTAGCCGAACTTCCACCACGGACGGATTCCTGGTTGCGATACGTTGCTTGGATTCATTGCAATGGCTCCATCAGCGGGGGACGAAAAAAACCGACTTTTCGGTGACGACGGACTGGCCGGATGCGTCGGCGATTGTGAATTCGATCGGATGGGAGCCGGGCTCGGCTGTGCCGTCCGCGACCTGCAGCCGTGCAGCCACCCAATGCGACTGGGCCGGGCCCACTTCGAGCTGTGACGGTGAGACAAGAAGCAGCCCGGGCAGGCCACTCGCGGAAATGCGATAGCGCTGCGCCCGCTCCGTCGCGTTCATGACCTGCAGCCGGTAGACGTTCTCCAGCCGGCCGCCCGCGACTGTCCGCGACATGGCGGCGCGGTCACGCACCACGTCGACTTTAAGCGGCACACGCGTCGCCAGGCTCCAGACCAGACTGGTGCAAAGTGATGCGAGCAGCGCGCCGTAGACCAGCACGCGTGCGCGCAGCACGCGGCGCCACATCCGATCCACCGACCAACCGCGCGCCAATGCGTTCTGGGTGGTGAAGCGGATCAGCCCGCGCGGATAGTTCATCTTGTCCATGACGGTGTCACAGACGTCAACGCAAGCGGCGCAGCCAATGCATTCGTACTGCAGCCCCTCGCGAATGTCGATGCCGGTCGGGCACACCTGAACGCAGAGGCTGCAGTCGACGCAGGCGCCCAGTGCGAGGGTCGAGAGCTCGGCCTTGCGCGAGCGGGCGCCGCGCGGGTCGCCCCGCGCCGGGACGTAGCTCACGATCAACGTGTCGCGGTCGAACATGGCCGCCTGGAATCGCGCATAGGGGCACATGTACTTGCACACCTGCTCGCGCAGGAAACCGGCATTGCCGTAGGTGGCCAGGCCGTAGAAGCACACCCAGAACACCTCCCAGGAGCCCATTCGCGTCTGCAGGAACTCCAGGCCAAGCTCGCGAATTGGCGTGAAGTAGCCGACGAAACTGAAGCCGGTCCACATCGCCAGTGAGATCCACAGCAGGTGCTTGAAGCACTTCTTCACCAGCTTCTCCATCGTCATCGGCTCGCCGTCCAGCCGCACCCGAGCGCCCCGCTCGCCCTCGACCTTGCGCTCGATCCACAAGAAAATCTCTGTATAGACCGTCTGCGGGCAGGCGAAGCCGCACCAGAGCCGCCCGGCAACGGCGGTGAACAGGAACAATGTCAAAGCGCTCACCACCAGAAGCCCGGTGAGATAGATGAAGTCCTGCGGGTAGAGCACTGCGCCGAACAGGTAGAAACGGCGGGCGCCCAGGTCGAAGAGCACGGCCTGCCGCTGGCCCCACTCCAGCCACGGGAGTCCGTAGAACACCAGCTGGGTGAGGACGACGAAGCCCCAGCGCCAGCGAGCGAAGATGCCCCGCACCGAACGCGGATAGATTTTCTTTTGCGCCGCGTACAGCGCGCCATCGTCGCTGACGAGGGTGATGGGGATGACGGTCACGGCTTGGCGGGTGCGGCCTTGTTGGACAGGCCCCAGACATAGCCGGTGAGCACGTGGATCTGCGCGTCGGTCAGCTTGCCGGCCTGACCGGGCATGTCGTTGACCTTGCCGTTGTTGACCATCGCCATGATGGCCTTCTCACCCCAGCCATGCAGCCACGTGTCGTCCGTCAGGTTTGGCGCGCCGATGGCCGTGTTGCCCTTTCCGTCCGCGCCATGGCATGCGGCGCAGGCGATGAACTTTCCCTTGCCCAGCTGAGCCCGCATCGAGTCATGTGGACTGCCGGACAGGCTCAGCACATGATTCGCGACGTTCTTCACATCGTCCTGCGTTCCGACGGCGGCGGCCATCGGCGGCATCGCCCCGTGGCGGCCGGCCGTGATGGTTTCCTTGATTTTGTCTGGCGTGCCGCCATGCAGCCAGTCGGTATCGGTCAAGTTCGGGAAGCCCTTGCTGCCGCGAGCGTCGGAGCCGTGGCATTGTGCGCAGTTGTTCATGAACAGCCGCTCGCCCACCGCCATCGCCACGCCGTCGCCCGCGAGTTCTTCCGGCTTGCGAGCGGTGAACTGCGCGTAGAGCGGCGCCTGGTCGCGATTGGCTTTCTCAACCTCGGTGGCGTATTCGGCGCCGGAGGTCCAGCCCAGCTCACCGGGGTAGCTCCCGAGCCCCGGGTAGGCGATGAGGTAGAGCAGCGAGAAGACGATCGTCATCACGAACAGCCACACCCACCAGCGCGGCATCGGGTTGTTCATCTCGCGCAGGTCACCGTCCCAAACGTGGCCGGTTGTGTTGTCAGCGGCCGAGACGATCTTTTTACGCCCTGCCACCCAGATCAGCAGCAGGCAGGCCAGGATGCTCACTAATGTGAAGCCTGCCACATAGACGGACCAGAAGTTCGTGGTGAAGTCGCTCATCGTGGTGCTCCGGTCAGTCCGGCTGGAAGGGGATGCGAGCGTCTTCGTCGAAGCGCTCGCGGTTGCTACGTGCGAAGGCCCAGCAGGCGATGCCCAAGAAGGTGGCGAAGCAGGCCAGCGTCGCCAGGATGCGCAAGGTGGTGATGTCCATGGGCAGCCCCAGTCAGTTGGCCGCGCGAGCGGCGGCAGGCACGGCTGCCGCAGGTCCGGCGCCGCCGGCGTTGTTGTTGGTAAGTGCCAGGCCCAAGCCCTGGAGATAGGCGACAAGGGCATCCAGCTCGGTCTTTCCCCGGACGTCGGCTTCGGCCTTCGCGATCTCCACGTCCGTGTAAGGCACGCCGACCCGGCGCAGCGCCGTCATGTGCGAGCCGATGGTGTCCGCGTCGACCGCGGTCTTCTCCAGCCACGGGTACGCCGGCATGTTCGATTCCGGCACCAGGTCGCGCGGGTTGTTCAAGTGAATGCGATGCCAGTCGTCGCTGTACTTGGCGCCGACCCGATGCAGGTCGGGGCCGGTGCGTTTGCTGCCCCATTGGAAGGGATGGTCGTAGACGAACTCGCCCGCCACCGAATAGTGGCCATAGCGCAGCGTCTCGGCGCGGAAGGGCCGGATCATCTGCGAGTGGCAGTTGTAGCAGCCCTCCCGGGTGTAGATGTCGCGACCGGCGAGCTGCAGCGCCGTGTAGGGCTTGATGCCCGTGATCGGTTCGGTGGTGGACTTCTGGAAGAACAGCGGCACGATCTCGACCAGCCCGCCGACGGCGATCACCAGCAGGATCAGCACGATCATGAGGAAGTTGTTGGTCTCGATCTTCTCGTGCGAGAAAGCGGGGACGGCGGCAGTGGTGTGATCTTTCATGGTTTCATCCTCATGCGGGCTGCGCCGCGGCCAACGGCACCATCACGCGCGACGACCGGCCCTCTGTCACCGTCATCCAGGTGTTCCAGGCCATGACCAGCATGCCTCCGAAGTACAAGGCGCCCCCGATGAAGCGGATCACGTAGAACGGATAGGTCGCCTTGACCGACTCGACGAAGGTGTAGGTCAGGGTGCCGTCGGTGTTGACCGCGCGCCACATCAGTCCTTGCATCACGCCGGCGATCCACATCGCGGCGATGTACAGCACGATGCCGATGGTGGCCACCCAGAAGTGAAGCTCGATCGCCTTGATCGAGTACATCTTGGCTTGCCCATACAGGCGCGGGATCAGGTAGTACAGAGACCCCATGGTGATGAAGCCCACCCAACCGAGCGCGCCGGCATGGACATGGCCGACGGTCCAGTCGGTGTAGTGCGACAGCGCGTTGACGGTCTTGATGGACATCAGCGGGCCCTCCAGCGTGGCCATGCCATAGAACGA
This sequence comes from Ramlibacter sp., assembly GCA_046590315.1. Lineage (GTDB taxonomy): Bacteria > Pseudomonadota > Gammaproteobacteria > Burkholderiales > Burkholderiaceae_C > Ramlibacter. The sequence goes on from JBKJTX010000340.1 coordinate 4,121, forward strand.
CAGCGAAACAATCAGAAACCGCATGATGGGGTCGTCGCGCAGCTTGTGCCAGGCGCCCGATAGGGTCATCACGCCATTGATCATCCCGCCCCAACTGGGCGCCAGCAGGATCAGCGAAAACACCATGCCAACCGACTGTGTCCAGTCCGGCAGTGCTGTGTAGTGCAGGTGGTGCGGACCGGCCCACATGTAGGTGAAGATCAGCGACCAGAAGTGCACGATCGAGAGTCGATAGCTGTACACCGGCCGACCGGCCTGCTTGGGAATGAAGTAGTACATCATCCCCAGGAACCCAGCGGTGAGCAGGAAGCCCACTGCGTTGTGGCCGTACCACCACTGCACCATCGCGTCCTGCACGCCGGCGTAGGCCGAATAGGACTTCATCCAGCCGGCCGGGATCGCAGCGGAGTTGACGATGTGGAGCAACGCCACAGCGATGATGAAGGAGCCATAGAACCAGTTCGCCACGTAGATGTGCCGGACCTTGCGCATGCCGATGGTCCCAAAGAACACAATGGCGTAGGAGACCCACGCGATGGTGATCAGCACGTCGATCGGCCACTCGAGCTCGGCGTATTCCTTGCCTTGGGTATAGCCCATGGGCAGGCTGATGGCAGCGGCGACGATGACCGCCTGCCAGGCCCAGAAATGAAACGAAGCAAGCCTCGCGAGGAACAGCGGCGCCTGGCAGGTGCGCTGCACGACGTAGTAACTGGTGCCCATGAGCGCGCAGCCACCGAACGCGAAGATCACTGCGTTGGTGTGCAGTGGCCGCAGCCGCCCGTAACTGAGCCAGGAAATACCGAAATTGAGTTCCGGCCACGTGAGCTGGGCCGCGATGAGTAGCCCGACCCCCATGCCGACAACGCCCCACACGATGGCCGCGAGCGTGAACTGCCGAACGATGGTGTCGTTGTACTGTGCAGTCGGCTTTGCTTCTTCGTTCATGGAGACACTTTCATCGAGAAGTTTCGAGTGTCCCTGTCGGCGGCCGCTCGCAATTGACCCATGTCAATCGCCGTGCAGAATGCGCTCGCCTTCTGCATCGAGTGCTTCGAACTGGCCGCGCCACACCGCCCAGGCAAGCGCCGCCAGGATCGCGAGCGCCAGCGCCACCGACAACGGGATCAGCAGGAACAGAATGTCCATTCAGCCGGGCCCAGACAGACGCGCCAGTCGTGCGGAATTCAGCACCACCAGCAACGAACTCGCCGCCATGCCTAGCCCTGCGAGCCACGGCGGCATCGCGCCTGCGATGGCGAGCGGCACGCAGACCGCGTTGTAGACAGCAGCCCAGGCC
>JBKJTX010000079.1:0-10263 GCA_046590315.1 Ramlibacter sp.
AGGGCGATCACCCTGCTGCTGCCACTGCGCAGCAGGCCGACTTCACCATTCGCGGCGAAGTGAAGGTCAAGCTGCTCTCCACCAAACTGCCGGCCTCGGGTCTCACCATCACCAAAACGGCGCTGACTTCGTGGACCCTCAAGGCGATCGAGACGGCCACCGGTGAAGAGGTGTACCTCAACACCCGTCTGCCCACCGGGCAAAGCTGGGGATCGGAAGACCTGGCGCTGGCAGACATCGGCAAGCTGGTCGGCGACGAGTTCTCTCGCAACTTCTTTTTGCAGCACTTCAGCTTCCGCACCCAAAAGACCAACTTGGTCGTCACCGGACTGCCCGAAGCCGGCAGCTCCCTCATGCTGCGCGAGCTGCGGGGCATGCGCGCCGTGCTCGATGCGCAACTGATCGCCGAACCCGGCCGCTTCCAGTTGCAGCTGCCCGAAGGCAGCGCGCCCGACCTGGTGCAAGAGGCCGTCGTGCGTCCGCTCAACGCCAAGCTGGGCCAGGACTGTTTCTCGCTCGCCGGCGCAGCAGGCATGGAAGTCACGGTTGCCTATTCGCCGACTTGCGCCACGCCGCAAATGCGAGCGAAGCTAGAAAGCGGACCGCCAGCTGGATGGAAATTTGCGCCGGCCGCGGTCAAAGGCAAGACGACTTAACGTCCTTGCAGCTAGCGCGCGGTCCGGCTGAAAACGAAGATCCCGGCGATCACAAGCACCGTACCGGCCGCGATCCACGCGGTGAACGGCTCACCCAAAATCAGCACGCCCATGAGGATGGTGGACATGGGGCCAATCATCCCCGTCTGCGCTGAGAGGGCTGGGCCGATGCGTTCGATCGCCATCATCACCAACAGAACCGGCACCGCGGTACACAGCGTGGCGTTAAGCAGCGACAGCCAGACCACCTGCGGTGCGACTTCCAGCGCCGAACCCAGTGGCCGTAGCACGATGAATTGCAGGATGCAGCACAGACAGGCAACGGTACTCGCCAGACCCACGAGCCGCAAAGAACCCAGGCGCTGCACCAGCTGGCCGCTATAGACCAGGTAAAGCGCGTAGGTCACCGCGCTCGCGAAGACCAGCAAAGCGCCGAGCGCAGCGTCCGCACCCTGCAACCGGGCTTCGTGGCCGAACACCAGGATGACCCCCGTGTAGCTGATACCCATGCCCAAAAGTTGTATGCGCTTGAATGGCTTGCGGTACAACAGCCATCCGAACAGCAGCACCAGCGTGGGGTTGAGGTAGAGGATCAGTCGCTCCAGCGAGGCGCTGATGTATTGCAAACCGACGAAGTCGAGGAAACTGGAGACGTAGTACCCGCTGAACCCCAACCCCGCGACACCCAGCCAATCGCGCCCCGTCAGCGGCGCCTTGCCACGGCTGGCCCACCATGCCATCGCGACGAAGATCGGCAGTGCGAACAGCATCCTGAGCATGATCAGTGTCACCGCATCTACGCCATGGCGATAGGCGAGCTTGACGATGATGGCTTTGCCGCTGAAGGCGATCGCACCCATGGCGGCCATTGCCAGGCCAGGCGTCAGGCGCGTGGCCTGTAAAGGGGCGTGGGTGCTGTTCAAGCGGCTTGAAGTCCAATGCGGGGCAGCACCGAGTGTCACACGCGGTGGCGCTGGGGCGATCCGTGCGGGGTCGTATTGCGCGGTCCCCGCCGACGCGCTTTAGCGGGACCGCAGTGCCAGCGTGAAGTCCTCGGCGAGCGAGAGTGGAATCGCCGCTGCGTCAGTGACGACCCGCACCCCAGGGATCTTGCGACGCGAGAGCGCGGGAGAATTTCCGCCAGCCCAGATGCGAACTGCCGTCGGCAACATTCCCCGCAATTCCTCCAGGCCACGCAGCACGTGCGAGGGATTCTGCGTGCCGCTAAAACTGAGGCCCACCAAGTCGGCGCGGTACGCCTGCACGCCGGCGGCGATTTGCGCTACCGGCAAGCTCACGCCCAACGACACGGTGGCGCAACCCTGAAGCGCGAACATCGCCTGCGCGATCAAAAGCCCCAGCCCGTGCTGCTCGTTGGGAAAGGTGGTGAGCAACACCCTGGGCGCTTCCGGGCGCGTCTGCGCCTGGAGCGCAGCAATCGCCGGATGCATCACACGGTAGAGGCAATCGGAATACAGATGCTCTTCGTGGACCTCGAGCTTTCCGGCGCGCCAGGCATCGCCTACCAGCGCGTTCATGGCGGGAACCTCTATCGCAGCGAACCGCGCGAGCCCCCAGCGCAACAGCAGGTCGTGCAGTTTGCGTTGCACGGTAAGGGGATCGTGCTGGCGCAGGAGGCGCAGCAAGGCGGAGTCCGACGCGGCGGCGGCGCGGCCTCCCGGCGGCGGCGCCGCCTGAGCATGCCGCCGGATTTGCGCCAAGCCACCGGCCAGGAGCTGGGCCGGCCGGTGGCCTTGTTGGATGAGCTGGCGCATCAGGTCGAGCTGCTCGACCTGCGCCGGGGAGTAGAGCCGCTCGCCCCGATCGTCGCGTTCCGGCGACGGAAAGCCATAGCGACGCTCCCAAATCCGGATCGTTGCGCGCGGCAAGCCGGTTTCGCGCTCAACTTCTGAAATCGACTTGAGGGTTTGCTGCGTAGGAGAAGGAAGGGGCACGTTGGGTTGAAGGCTCGCGTCCGTAAGGTTTTAATCGAGATCCTGTTTTGTCGTATGACAAACAGTTAGACTAATGATATGACAAAACTACCGCAAGCGTTTGGGCAACGGGATTTCGCCGTTGGCTACAGCGGCGAAATCGCAAGCCGGCGCGACAGCGGCTCGGGGGGGGTTGCGAACCCATCGCGCTTGCGCGTAGCGATCGTCGGGGGCGGGATTGCGGGCTTGGGCGCAGCACTCGCGTTGCGAGACAGCGCCGACGCCACTCTGTTCGAGGCCGCGCCCTCGTTCGGCGGCCACGCCCACACAGTCGACGTGACGCTGGATGGGGTCACGCACGGGGTCGACACGGGGTTCCTGGTCTTCAACCCGCGCACTTATCCGCAATTGATCGAGCTGTTCGGGCAATTGCAGGTGCCGGTGGCCACTTCCGAAATGTCTTTCTCGGTCCAGGTGCCGCAGGGCAGCGGCCGCAGGCGGCTGGAATGGAGCGGCAGCAATCTGAACACGGTCTTTTGCCAGCGCGCCAACGTCTTTCGCCCCGGCTTCTGGCGCATGCTGCGCGACCTCCGGCGTTTCAACGCAACGGCTACCTTGATGGCGCAAACGCATGACCCAGAAATCATGGGCCTTACTTTGGGCGACTTCCTGGACGCGCAGCGGTTCTCGCAGGAGTTTCGCAATTGGTACTTGCTGCCAATGCTGGCTTGCATCTGGAGCTGCCCGACCGACCGGATGCTCCGCTTTCCGGTCGCCACCGTCGCGCGCTTCTGCCACAACCATGGGCTGCTTCAGATCGCGGACCGGCCGCAGTGGCAAACGGTTCGCAGCGGTTCGCGCGCCTATGTCGAGCGGATCGTCGAACGCCTGCCCGATGCGCGCGCCGCTAGCCCCGTCCTGTGCGCCGTACGCGATCCCGACGGTCAAGGAGTCGCTGTGCTGAGCCGCCATGGCTGGGAGAGCTTCGACCGCCTGATCCTCGCCACGCACAGCGATCAGGCGCGCCAGCTGCTTACCGACGCCGACCCCGACGAGATCTCGGTGTTGGACGCCGTGAAGTACCAGACCAACCATGCGGTGCTTCACACCGACGCCTCCGTGTTGCCGCGCGACCACCGTGCGTGGGCGGCCTGGAACTACGAAGCAGGACCGTTAGAGCAGGGTCAGGTTTGCCTGCACTACCTCATCAACCGGCTCCAACCCTTGCCTTGGCAGCGTCCGGTGATCGTGTCGCTCAATCCATTGGGTCCCATCGCAGCCGAGCACGTCCTTGGCGAATTTAAGTACGCGCACCCGGTGCTCGATGCGGGCGCGGTCGACGCGCAAGGCCGCCTCGCCCGTTTGCAGGGGCGGCGCAACACCTGGTTCTGCGGTGCCTGGACCGGCTACGGCTTTCACGAAGACGGCCTTGCGTCGGGTCGCGCGGCGGCGCGCGCGGTGCTGGCCAGCACTCTTGTCGATCACCTCGTGGCGCAGCCTGCATGACTGCCGGTCCGCTCCTTGGCATAGGCTCCGTGCGGCACGCGCGCCTGCGTCCCGTGCACCACGCGTTCGCCTACCCGACCTTGTTCCTGCTGCTGCCCCTGCGCGCCATGCGCGAAGCGGGCAGCGGCGCGTTGGCGCGCAACCGCCGCGCGCTGCTGGCCTTTCATGACCGCGATCATGGCGACGGCCGTGACGATGCACTGGCATGGCTGGATCAGCTCCTGGCCCAGCGCGGCATCCATGACGCTGACGGCGAGGCTTGGCTGCACTGCTACCCACGTGTCCTCGGCCATGCCTTCAAACCGGTGAGCTTTTGGTACTGCCACCGTGCGGACGGTACGCTGCGGGCGATCGTCGTCGAAGTGAACAACACGTTCGGCGAACGCCATTGTTACGTGCTGGACACGCCGGCGTGGGGGCGCGAACTGAGCGCCGCCAAGCAACTCCATGTATCGCCCTTCTGCGCGGTCGAGGGCCGCTACCGCTTCCGCTTCGTGTTCGGTGCTGAGCGCGGCCGAACCTGCGCGCGCATCGATTACGACGACGCCGACGGTCCCGTGTTGCGCACGTCCGTCAGCGGCAACTTGCAGCCTGCCACGGCATGGGCATTGCGTCGGGCGCTGTGCTTGCAGCCTGCGCTCGGACTCGTCATCGTGGCGCGCATTCATTGGCAGGCGTTGCAGCTGTGGCTGCGCCGGGTGCCTTTCTTCCACAAGCCTGCGTCGCGTGCAGCACTTACTTCCTCCGGAACCCCATGAACACGTCCATCCTCGGGCCTCTCGCACTGCCCACCCGCATTCCCGCCGCTGCACGCCCTGCGTTCAAATTGCTCGAGCGGCTGCGGCACGGCAGCCTGGAGCTGTGCCTGCCGGGTGGCGCATCGCAGCGGTTCGGACACGGCGAAGCGCCAGCCCACCTGGAGCTGCGCGATTGGAATGTTTGCCGAGCCGCACTCGCGCGGGGCGACATCGGCTTGGCCGAAACCTACGTCGATGGCGAATGGTCGACCCGTTCGTTGCCCGAGCTGATTGGGTTGTTCGTGCGCAACCGCGCCGAGATCGAACGCGCGGTGTACGGCAGCTGGCTCGGCACGCTGGCCTACCGTGCCCGTCATCTCTTCAATCGCAACAGCCGTTCCGGCAGTCGACGCAACATCCACGCGCACTACGACCTGGGAAACAGTTTTTATGCGCTGTGGCTGGACGAGACCATGAATTACTCGTCGGCCTGGTTCGACGGATGCGCCGAGCGGCCCCTGGCAGAGGCGCAGGACGCCAAGGTTCGCCGCGCGCTGCAGGCAGCCGGGGTGGCGGCTGGCGACCGGGTGCTGGAGATCGGATGCGGCTGGGGCGCGCTGGCGGAAATGGGCGCCGTCGAGTTCGGCGCGCACGTCACTGGTGTCACCCTGTCCAGCGAGCAGCTCGTGTTTGCAAACCAGCGCCTTGCAAACGCCGGGGTGGCGACACGCGCAGACTTGAGGCTGCAGGATTACCGCGACATCGCAGACGCGCCCTTCGACGCCATCTGTTCGATCGAGATGGTCGAAGCTGTGGGACGCGAATACTGGCCTCACTATTTCTCAACGGTAGCGCGCCTGCTCAAGCCCAGTGGCCGCGCCTGTATTCAGGCCATCGTGATCGATGACGCGTTGTGGAACCGGTACGCGGCAGGCACCGATTTCGTCCAGCAATACATCTTCCCCGGGGGTTGCCTGCCGAGCCGCAGCGAATTCGAAAAGCACGCGGCGGCGGCCGGGTTGCGCGTGGTGGACACGATGGCATTCGGCGGCGACTACGCGCTCACGCTCCGGGCGTGGCGCGAGCGATTTCTCGCCCAACGCGACGAAGTGCTGGCCCTCGGTTTTGACGAAAGGTTTATCCGTCTATGGGAGTTTTATCTCGCCTACTGCGAAGCGGCGTTCGCGCATGGCAACACCGACGTCGTTCAATACACGCTCGCGCATGCCTCGCCCTGATGCTGGCGCTCGCTAGCGCGGCGTGGCCCACAGTGGCCGCCAACGCGCCGGAGGCTGTCGCGAGTCGCGGACCGCTTCCTGGCGCGCGACTCGCCGGCCAGGGCCGCCTGACCTGGTGGGGCATGGCGGTGTACGACGCGCGACTTTGGGCGGCGCCGGGATTCAACGCGGCCGAATTCGCGAGCCAGCCCTTCGCGTTGGAATTGCACTACCTGCGCACGCTGCGAGGCGAAGCCATCGCACGGCGCTCTCTCGAAGAGATGCGGCGTGCGGGCCCCATTGACGAAGCGCAATCGCAGCGCTGGGAGCGCGCGCTCATTCAGCTGTTGCCCGATGTGAAGAACGGCGACACGATCACCGGCATCCATGTTCCCGGCCGCAGCGCACGCTTCCTGTTGAACGGCAAGCCGCTGGGAGAAATCGCAGAGCCGGAGTTCGCCGCGCTCTTCTTTGCGATCTGGCTGGGCCCCACCACGTCGCAACCCGAGCTTCGCTCGGGCCTGCTCGGAGGCGCGCGGTGACACCATCGCAGGGCTGGCGCTATGGCTTGCTTGGCATGCCGCTCGCCTTCGCCGCTTTGCCGCTGTACGTGCAGCTCCCCGCCTACTACGCGCGCGAGTTCGGCGTTCCGCTGGCCGCCCTGGGCGCGCTACTTCTGGTCGCTCGGCTGGCCGACAGTGCGCTCGATCCCTGGATCGGGCGTTGGACCGACCGGCAGTTTGCCCGCTCCACACGCACAGTCCTCGGCGTCGGCGGGATCGCCGCGGTGCTACTGGCGGCGGGCATGGCCGCGCTCTTCCTGCCCCCGGTGCGCGGCAGCTTCGCGTTGCTGGGCTGGGCTGCACTTTCTCTTACCGTCACGTATGCCGCGTATAGCGTCCTCACGGTAGCGCACCAATCCTGGGGCGCAATGCTGGGCGGCGACGAAGCCGAGCGCGCGCGCATCACCGGATGGCGAGAAGCGCTTGCGTTGGCTGGCGTGCTGACGGCGTCGGTGGCGCCAACGTTTGCCGGATGGCCAGCGACGATCGCCTTGCTGGCGCTCCTGTTAATGGCGGGGTGGCTGGCGTGGACCGCGGCGCCGCGCCCGAGCGTTCTGGGCTCGCAACGCAGCGCCTCGTGGCGCACCTGTTTTCAGCATCCTGGATTTCGGCGGCTGCTGGCCGTGTACATGCTCAATGGGATCGCAACAGCCATCCCGGCAACGCTGCTGCTGTTCTTTGTGCGGGACCGTTTGCAGGTGCCTGCCGCGATGGAGCCAGCGTTCCTGGGCGCCTATTTCCTTTGCGCGGCGGTTTCGATCCCGATCTGGCTGCGGATCGTCCGCAGCCTTGGACTCGCCCGCAGCTGGTTCGCGAGCATGCTGCTCTCGGTCTTCGCCTTCGTTGGCGCGGCCGCGCTCGGCCCCGGCGACGCATTCCCGTTTCTGGCGATCTGTGCCCTGTCCGGGTTGGCACTGGGCGCCGACTTGGCGCTGCCCAGCGCGCTGCTCGCCGGCGTTATCCAATCGGCCGGCGAGCGCGGCCGCGGCGAAGGCAGCTTCTTCGGCTGGTGGAATTGCGCCACCAAGCTCAACCTCGCGTTGGCCGCAGGCCTTGCGCTTCCCCTTCTGTCAGCAGCCGGTTATGCACCGGGGCAGCAGGACGGCGTTGCGCTCACCGCGCTCGCCATCGCCTACTGCGTGCTGCCGTGCACGCTCAAGATCGCGGCGGCAGCCGTGCTGTACCTCACACTTATCCGAAACGAGAGCCCCCATGAACCAGTCACGCCGTAACCTGCTAATCGCCTCGGGCGCGGTAGCGATTGCCGGCTGCGCCGCACCCGACGTTGCCGACTACCGCGCGGAAAAACCGGCACTCGACATCCAGCGCTATTTCAACGGCCGCCTCAAAGCCTGGGGTACCTTTGCCGATCGCTCCGGCAAGGTGGTGCGCCGCTTCACCGTGCTGATGGACTGCAGCTGGAAAGGCGACGACGGCGTTCTGGACGAAGACTTCACGTATTCCGACGGCACCAAGCAACGCCGCGTGTGGCGCCTTCGCAAGGAAGCCGAAGGCCGCTACACCGGCCGTGCGGACGATATCGTCGGCCAAGCGACCGGACAAGCCGCCGGCAACGCATTGCGCTGGAGCTACACGCTGGCTCTGCCCGTGGACGGCCGCACGTGGCACGTGCAGATGGACGACTGGATGTACCTGGTGGACGACGACGTGCTGGTGAACCGGACGTCGATGAGCAAGTTCGGCATCGAACTTGGCCAGGTCACGATCTTCTTCTCGCGCAAGCTCTGATGTCGCTCAACCCCCATCTGCGCGATTGGAAAGGCCGCAGGGCCTGGCTGATCGGCGCGTCGAGTGGCATTGGGCTCAGCACTGCTGCGGCGCTGCATGCGCGCGGCGCGAACGTGATCGTCTCCGCGCGCAATGCGGAAAGCCTGACGGAGTTCACAACAAGCCATGCCGGCGCGGTGGCGCTTCAACTCGACGTGACCCAGCCCGGCGACGTCGAGCGCGTGGCGGCCGACGTGGTGCAGCAGGGGCCGCTTGACCTGGTGCTGTTCTGCGCCGGCCACTATCGCGAGCAGCGGGCGACCGAGTACGATTTGGCGGAGATGGTGCGCCACCAACAGGTCAACTACGTCGGCGCGCTTCACGTCCTCGGTGCAGTGCTGCCCGCCCTCTTGCGCCAGGGGCATGGCCACCTGAGCCTGGTGGCCAGCGTTGCCGGCTACCGCGGCTTGCCGCGCAGCCTGGCTTACGGGCCGACCAAGGCCGCGCTGATCAATCTGGCGGAGTCGCTGTACATCGACCTGGCCCCGCGCGGCATCGGGGTCTCGGTGATTTGTCCCGGGTTCGTCGCCACACCGCTGACGGCGAACAACGCCTTTGCCATGCCCGCATTGATGGGACCTGACGACGCGGCAACCGAAATCCTGGCGGGGTGGGCGCGCGGACAATTCGAAATCCACTTTCCGAAACGCTTTACCTACGTGATGAAAATGCTGTCGTTGCTGCCGTTCGGCGTTTATCAGGCCGCGGTGCGGCGGCTCACGGGACTATGACCATGGACGCCATCGACCGCATCTGCACCTTGTTCGACACTTTTACGCCAGCCGATGTCCATCGCCTGGGCCAGTACTACAGCCTCGACGCGCACTTCAAGGATCCTTTCCACGAGGTCCGCGGGCTGCCCGCGATCCAGCGGATCTTCGGCGCGATGTTCGACACCATGGACGACCCTCGCTTTAAAGTGACGGGCCGGTTCAGAAGCGCCCAGGAGTTGGTTCTCTTGTGGGACTTGCACTTTGGCCTGCGCGGCGCACCGCAGCTGTTGAAGGGCGCGAGCCATTTGGTGCTCGACGGCCACGGCCGCATCGCATCGCATCGCGATTACTGGGACCCGGCCGAAGGCCTGTACGAGAAGTTACCCGTGCTGGGCGCGTTGATGCGGTGGATCAAAGGGCAAGTTGCCGAACGCTCGCGTTGAGCCCGGAGTAATCCACCCTGGATCGCGCGAAACAACGTGCAGCGCGGCCCCCCATTGAAAAAGCGCGGGCTTCGCCCGCGCTTTTTCAACTAATCAGCAACTTCAAAAACGCAAAGCGTTTTTGAAGTTATCACTCCTCAACGAACGCTTCCGCGCGCTTGGCCTTGATTGAAGGCAACGCCACGATCACCACCAGCAGAACAGCGGCGGCCAACAACCCGGCGGAGAGCGGCCGCGTCACAAACACGCTCCAATCCCCGCGCGACAGCAACATCGCCCGGCGCAGGTTCTCTTCCATCATCGGCCCGAGAATGAATCCCAGCAACAGCGGCGCGGGCTCGCAACCGAGCTTGATGAAAAGATAGCCAATGAAGCCAAAAATGCCCACCATCCACACGTCAAATGTATTGTTGTTGGTGGAGTAAACGCCGATCGCGCAGAACAGCACGATGGCCGGGAAGAGCCACCGGTAGGGAACGGTGAGCAGTTTGATCCACATACCGATCAGCGGCAAGTTGAGGATCACCAACATCAAGTTGCCGATCCACATGGAAGCGATCAAACCCCAGAACAGCTGCGGGTTGCTGGTCATCACCTGCGGGCCGCGCTGATGGTGGGCGCGATGACCATCCACAACATTCAGCCCGGCCCGCAGGTGATGACCAGCAACCCGCAGCTGTTCTGGGGTTTGATCGCTTCCATGTGG
>JBKJTX010000112.1:0-3956 GCA_046590315.1 Ramlibacter sp.
TCAAACTGGACAAGGTGCAGTTCCTCGTCGTGGACGAAGGCGACCGCATGCTGGACCTGGGCTTTGCCGACGACCTGGCCGAAGTCAACAAGCTCACGATCGAGCGCAAGCAGACAATGATGTTCAGCGCCACCTTCGCGCCGCGCATCCAGGCTCTGGCAACGCGCGTGATGCGCCAGCCAAGGAAGATCCAGATCGACAACCCGCAGGAAAAGCACGCGAACATCAAGCAGGTGCTGTTTTGGGCCGACACCGCCCAGCACAAGCGCAAGATGCTCGACCACTGGCTGCGCGACAAGTCCATCAACCAGGCCATCGTCTTTGCCAGCACGCAGATCGAGTGCGATGGCCTCGCCAACGACCTGCAGCAAGCCGGCTTCGATGCCGTCGCACTGCACGGCGCGCTGAGCCAGGGCCTGCGCAATCGCCGCCTGACGGCGCTGCGCCAGGGCCATGTTCAGATTCTGGTGGCAACCGACGTCGCCGCTCGCGGCATCGACGTGCCCACCATCACCCACGTCTTCAACTTCGGTCTGCCGATGAAGGCGGAGGACTACACCCACCGCATCGGCCGCACCGGCCGCGCCGGCCGCGATGGACTGGCCGTGACGTTCGCCGAGTTCCGCGACCGCCGCAAGATCTTCGACATCGAGGGCTACACCAAGCAGCCGTTCAAGGCCGAAGTGGTCCCCGGCCTGGAGCCGCAGCAGCGTTCGCCGCAGGCGCCGCGAGGCGGCTTCGCCGACCGGGGCAGCCGAGAGAACCACTCGCGCGACCGCAAATTCGGCGCGCCGCGTTCCGGCGGCTTCGACCAACGCCGCGGCAACAGCGATGGCTACGCCCGCAAGCCTGCCTTTGGCGAATTCGGTGCGCGCGGCGAAAGCTTTGCCGGGCGCGCTGAGATCAGCGTGCGCACGCCTTCATTCGCCAAGCCGGCCAAGCCCGGCAACGGCGGAAAAGTCTTCGTGCCGCGCGACATCAAGAAGAAGCCGTACAAGCCGGCACTCTGATCGCGTAATGCCGGACTTGTTCCGGCATTTTTCGTTCACGCCGCCGAGAACGCTCGGCCGGTTTCCGGCCAGCGGCGGTGCACGAACATCCATGCCAGCAAGCCTACGCTCATCATCAGCAATGACGTGACGGCGAGCGCGCGCGTGGAGTGCATCACGAGCGGCGCCACGGCGCCCGCGACGACGCCGTTGGCCGTCGAGCCGATCACCGCTTGCAGGGACGAAGCCAGGCCCCTGCGTTGCGGGAACATGTCCAGCACCAGCAGCGTCACGACTGGCACCATCAGCGCCCATCCGAACGAGAACGCGGCAATCGGCAGCAATGCCCATGCGGCGGTAGGCACCCACAGGAAATTGGCGGCCACGTTCGCGAGGGACACAACCAACATGATCGTGAAGCCATAGCGGATTTGCCGCCGCGGCGTGATCCGTCCGGCGCAGCGGCCGCTGGTCCACGAACCTGCCATGATCCCCGCGATCGTCAGCACGAAGAACCAGAAGAACTGTGTTGGCGCCAGCGCGAGGTGTGTGCCAAGGAATTCAGGCGCGGCCAACACGTAGAGGAACATTCCATTGAAAGGAATGCCGCTGGCCAGCGCCAACAGGAGGAAGCGCGGATTGGAGCCCAGCTCCCCATAGCCTTGCATCAGGTTTCGGACGTTGAACGGCTGGCGGTGATCGACATGCAGGGTCTCGGGCAAGAGCTTGAAGTTGGCAATCCACAGCACGACGCCGACGCCAACCAAAAACCAGAAGATGCTGTGCCAACCCGCGTGCACGAATAGCCAGCCGCCGATGATCGGTGCTATCGCGGGCGCGACGCCAAAGTAAATCGTGACTTGGCTCATCACTTTCTGCGCCTGCGCCGGTGGGAACATGTCGCGGATGACCGCGCGTGAGACCACGATCCCGGCGCCGGTCGACAAACCCTGCAGGCCGCGGAAGAACACCAACTGTCCGATGGTTTGCGACAGCGCGCACCCGGCAGAGGCCAGCGTGAACACCGCGATTCCCCAAAGCACCACCGGCCGGCGGCCGAAGCTGTCCGCGAGGGCCCCGTGAAAAAGGTTCATGAACGCGAAGCCGAACAGGTAGGCGGAGAGCGTTTGCTGCATCTCGCCCGGCGTCGCACCAACCGCCCGCGCGATGCCCGAGAAGGCGGGAATGTAGGTGTCGATCGAGAACGGGCCCAGCATGCCAAGCAGGGCCAGAAGAACGGCGAGGGCCCAACGCGGCGCGCGCCAGAGTTGGTCGGCTTGGGGATTCATGGATCCAGTCTATAGCCTCGGTTGCCGGGCTCGGCGTCAGGCCGCTAAACTGCCACGCCATTCAAGCAGAACAAGCCAACGCGTTTTCCTACTGATCATCGATGCGACTCGTCACTCTCGCCACCTGCTATTTCCCAGCCTTCTTCCTCTTAGGGTTGACCCACTGGGTGGGCGCGAGCTTCGACAGTCCGACCATCGACCAGATCCTCTATCACCTGCACTATAGCGAAGGCGCCAGCATTGAGATGGGGCGCATCTTTCTGTTCACCTTCGCGATGGAATGTCTGGTATTCCCCTTCGTCCTGGCCGTCGCAGCCGGCGTCTTGCACCACACGCTTTTCCGCGTGCGAGGGTTTCCGGGGCGTGTGCTGCCGGGAGCGGCATTGGCCGTCGGCATTGCAGTGTTAATGGCCAAGCTCTCGGTGTTCCCGTGGATCGGCTACCACTTCGCCGAGGATCGCTTTGCCCGCCACTTCGTCGACGGGGCGCGCGTGGCAGTCGTGCCAGCACCGGAGCAGCGGCAGAAGAACCTGGTGCTGATCTATGTGGAAAGCCTCGAGGAGACCTATGGCGATTCGCGGGTGTGGGGTCGCGATCTTTTGCGGCCGCTGCGCACGCTGGGCGGCATCAGCTTCGCGAGCCTGCGGGCCGCTCCCGGGACCAATTGGACGATCGCCGGCATCGTGGCGACGCAGTGCGGGGTCCCATTGAGGGTCGTCAGTCAGTACGACATGAAGAAGGGCGGCGAAGGCGATCGCGTGTTCCTGCCCGGCGCGACCTGCCTTTCGGACGTCCTGCACCGCCATGGCTACCGCAACGTCTTCCTCGGCGGCGCGCCACTCTCCTTCGCAGGCAAGGGGAAATTTCTGCGAGATCACCACTACGATGAGATGTATGGCCGAGAGGAATGGGTGCGGGAAGGCGTGGTCGCCGGATCGCAAGGGGAGTGGGGACTCTACGACGACGAGCTGTACGCCCGCGCCAAGGTAAAGCTCAAAGAACTCCACGACGCGGGAAAGCCGTTCAATCTAACCATGCTGACGCTGGACACGCACAATCCGCACGGCTTCCGTTCGCCGGGCTGCCGGCGGCGCGGCCTGAAAAGTTTCGAGGACATCGTCGAGTGCGCGAGTGAGCAGGCGGCAGACTTCGTCGGCTTCATTAAGCAGAGCGGGTACTTACGGGACACCAATGTCGTGATACTCGGCGACCATCTGGCCGTCTCCAATCCGGTCTACGACGCTCTGCGCAAAATTGAGAACCGACGCATTTACAACCAGTTCATCTCGCAAGAACCGCCGCGCAAGAATACCGAGGACATTCTGCCCTTTGACCTCTATCCGACACTCCTGCAGTTCATCGGCTTCAGCGTCGCCGGGGACCGCATGGGCCTGGGCTACTCGGGTTTCGGGCAGGCTCCGGCCGCCAGCGAGCAGGACCGACTGGAGGACCTCTTGCTGCCTTCGCTGAGTGGCTCCGCAGGCTATTCGCGGCTGTGGGCGCCGCAGTGATGGGAAAAAAAGAAGGGTCAGTCGGCTGTCGCCGACTGACCCTGCAGTGATGGTGGGCCCTGAGTGACTCGAACACTCGACCTACGGATTAAGAGTCCGCTGCTCTACCAACTGAGCTAAGAGCCCACTCGAAAACGAAAACTGGATGGCTGGTTGTGGTGGAGAGG
>JBKJTX010000456.1:0-5619 GCA_046590315.1 Ramlibacter sp.
GCCGGGCAATTGCATGAGCCGGTGCGCGAGCTTGCCGATCAGGCTTTCCAGCAGGTTGACGTGCTCGGCGGTGCATTCCTCGATGATGATGCGTCGCACCTTGCGGTAGTTCAGCACATGGCCGATGTCATCATCGCGCGGCAACAGGGGTTGCGTGCCCAAGTTCAGTTCAGCGTCGACCCGGATGGGTTGCGGCGCCACCTTTTCCCGGTCAAGGATACCCAGGCTGGCGTCGAAACGCAGCCCCGTGAGGGTAAGGATCTGGGTGCCAGCTTTGCTCATCGAATTACATCACCGAAAAATCGCGGTCGAACTTCATCAGGTGCTGGCCGCCATCCACCAGCAGCGTGGTGCCGGTGATGGACGAATTCTCCAGCGCGAACTTCACGGCCAACACCACATCTTGCGGTGTCGAAGAGCGGCCGAGAGGGGACAGGCGATGCAGTTGGTCAAATTTATCCTGCGACAGCAAATGGCTGGTGAGCGTCAGGCCGGGCGCAATGCCCACCACGCGCAATTGCGGTGCCAGCGCTATCGCCAACATGGTGTTGGCCGCCTCGAGCGCCGCCTTGGACAAGGTGTAGCTCATGAAGTCGGGGTTCTGGTTCCACAACTTCTGGTCCAGCATATTGACTACCACGCCTGCGCCGGAATCTGCGTCGCCGCCGCGCGAAGCGATGTGGCTGTGCAGTACTTGCGCCAGCAGCACAGGTGCGCCAGTGTTGGCGCGCAGGTGCTTGGTCAGCGCTTCGTAGCCGAAGCTCGAAACGCTGTCGTGTTCGAAAAGCGATGCGTTGTTGACCACTGCATCCACGTCACCAAAACGGGCGATCACCTTCGGCAACAGTGCGCGGGCCTGCGCCTCATCGCCGAGGTCGGCCTGAAAGGATTCGGCATCGCAGCCGAAGCGCCGGCAGTCGTCCGCGGTTTGCGCGGCCTCCGGCGCCGAACCGCGGTAGTGCACTGCGACCTGCCATCCACCTGCAGCGAGTGCCAGCGCGATCTCACGCCCCAGCCGCTTGGCGGAGCCGGTAACCAGCACGGTGCGGGGGCGCTGCGATTCGCTCATTCGGGGACAATTGAGAGGTGACGACAGAAGCACCCAGTTTAACCAGGGCCTTGCAGCACCTGGTGCAGCAATCCATTCGCCGATCGGGAGGATGGCTGCCCTTTGACCGTTTCATGGCGCTCGCCCTCTACGCGCCGGGCCTGGGTTATTACGCCAACGACTCGCGCAAGTTCGGCACGCTGCCCTCGTCAGGCAGCGATTTCGTGACGGCCCCTGAGATGACGCCCTTGTTCGGCCAGGCGCTGGCCGTGCAAGTGCGCGATGCGCTGGACGCCACGGCCACCGACGAGGTTTGGGAATTCGGCGCAGGCTCCGGCGCGCTCACGTTGCAGTTGTTGCAGGCACTGGGCCAGCGCGTGCGCCGCTACACGATCGTGGACGTCTCGGGCAGCCTGCGCGCACGCCAGCAAGAGCGGCTGGCGCATTTCGGCGCGCAGGTGCGCTGGGTGAGCGAACTGCCGGACGAGATGCGGGGCGTCGTGGTCGGCAACGAGGTGCTGGATGCGATGCCGGTGAAGCTGCTCGCAAGGGTTCAGGGCGAGTGGCGCGAGCGCGGCGTGGTGCTCGCGTCCACCGACAGTGTTTTGTTGCATTGGGAAGATCGGCCGACGTCGTTGCGCCCGCCGGTCGAAATCGCCGGCACGCAGGACTACCTCACCGAAATCCATCCGCAAGCAGAAGCATTCGTTCGCACACTCGCGGATCGCCTCATGGCAGGTGCCGCTTTCTTCATCGACTACGGTTTTTCCGAAGCCGAGTACTACCATCCCCAGCGCCACATGGGGACGCTGATGTGCCACCGCGGCCACCAAGCCGATACCGATCCGCTGCGCGAACTCGGTTTGAAGGACATCACGGCGCACGTCAACTTCAGCAGCGTCGCGTTCGCGGCGCAAGAGGCCGGCCTGCCAGTGCTCGGTTACACCACCCAGGCGCACTTTCTCATCAACTGCGGCTTGGTGCCATTGCTCGCGCAAGCATCGTTGCCTGAGCGGGTGGCGGGCCAGCGGCTCATCGCCGAACACGAGATGGGTGAGCTCTTCAAGGTGATCGCATTGCATCGCGGACCGTTCTGGGACGCGGTCGGGTTTCGCGCGAGTGACCGCACCCACACACTCTGACGCGGCAGCGCCGCTTATCATCCTGCCACCCATGATTCGCTGGATCATCGTCATCTTTCTGGCCCTGATGCTCATCAACTGGTTCAGCCCGTTGATGCAACGCATGGGCTTTGGCAAACTGCCGGGCGACTTCCGCTTCAAGCTGTTCGGGCGCGAGTGCTTCATTCCGCTTACCACCACTATCCTCCTCAGCCTGCTGGCCGGCTTGATCGCGAAGCTGATATGAAAGCTTGCATCGACATCGGCGGCACCAAGGTTGCGGTCAGTTTGAACAGCGGCCGCGATCTCGACCTGATCGCCAAACGCAGCGAACCCACGGTCAAGACCGGCGACAACGACGCGTTGGCGCGGCAGGTAATCCGCATGGTGAACGAGGCTTGCGCCGAGATCGGGCTGGATGCGCAATCGGTCGAGCGGGTCGGCGTCTCATCTTGCGGCCCCTTCATCATTCGGGCCGGCATGGCGGAAGTCGCGGCGCCCAATATCTGTGGCGGGATCGCCGGGCCGGCGCGCGGTCTGCCAAACGATTGGCATACCGCCTTGCTCGAAGCGCCGTTACGCGAGCGCTTCGCCCATGTGCGGGTTGAGAACGATTGCATCGCGGCACTGGAAGCAGAGCGCCGGTGGGGCGCGCTGCAGGGCGTGGATCATTGCGCCTACGTCACGTGGAGCACCGGTATCGGCGTCGGGCTGTGCGTCGATGGCCGCGTGCTGCGCGGCAAGAACGGCAACGCGGGGCACGCGGGCCATATGTTCGTCTCTGACAACGAAGACGCTTTGTGCGGGTGCGGCAATGTGGGCGACGTGGAAGCACTCGTCGCCGGCAACGCCATCGCGCGGCGATTCGGCAGTGACGCGGCCACGCTGCTACAGCGCGCCAAGGAGGGTGACACTGCATGTGTGGCGCAGGTCGACGAGCTTTGCCGTGTGATGGGCCGCGCGCTGTACAACCTGATCGTCACGCTCGACCTCCAGCGCATCAGCCTGGGCGGCAGCGTGTTCTGGCACAACAGCGCGTATCTGCTGCCGCTTCTGAAGGTTCAGATCACAGGCAAGTTGCCGTCGCTCACGGGCGGATGCGAATTGGTGGGTGCGGGGCTGGCTGACAAGGTCGGCGACTACGCGGCGCTGGCACTGCAGATGTAGTTCAGCCGCTGTGCGCGGCCACCGCCTGAACGCGCGCCTTGTGGATCATCTCGCCGATCTGAGGCCCGCCGATGTTCTGGGCCTGGGCCGCCGATGCGACCGCGTGCGTGGCGACCGATTGTGCGGCGGCGAGCGCCGCCAGCAAGCGCGGGCGCTGAGGATATTCCTTTTCTTCCAGGCCGCCCCGGCCGCGCGCGTCGCACTCGCACGCCAGCAGAACTGCTTCAAAACGCTGGGGCTTGCGGAAAGCGTCGCAGCGTTCGAGCAGCCGCACGATCGCCGACGCTCCGAATTCGCCGCTGCGATGGATGTTGCCGTGCTCGCGCGCCACCACGTCGGCCAGTTCGCGGCTCTCGGTGGGAACGCGCAGACGTTCGCACACATCTTTGAGGAGCCGGGCGCTGCGCTCCTCATGCCCGATATGGCGCGGCAGGATGTCGGCGGGTGTGGTTCCTTTGCCCAGATCGTGCGTCAGGCAGGCAAAGCGCACGGCCAGGGGAGCGCGCAGCCGTGCGCTCATGTCGAGCACCATCATGAGGTGCACGCCAGTGTCGACTTCGGGGTGGTAGTCGGCACGTTGCGGCACGCCCCACAAGCGCTCGACCTCAGGGAGAAGTCGCGCCAGCGCGCCGCAATCGCGCAGCAGCTCGAACATGCGGGACGGCGTGTCTTCCATCAGGCCACGCGCCAGTTCCTGCCAGACGCGCTCGGCCACCAACGCGTCCACCTCGCCGGCGTCGACCATCTCCCGCATCAAGGCCAGCGTTTCCGGCGCAAGGCTGAAGTCGGCAAAGCGGGCGGCAAACCGCGCTACACGCAGGATGCGCACCGGGTCTTCACGGAACGCGTCGGTCACGTGGCGCAGGACGCGGGCCTTCAGGTCGCGCTCGCCACCGAAGGGGTCGATCAGGCGTCCGTCCGGCGCCTGCGCCATCGCATTGATGGTGAGGTCGCGCCGGGCCAGGTCCTGATCCAGCGTGACATTGGGTTCGGCATGAAACTCAAACCCGTGGTAGCCGCGCGCCGTCTTGCGTTCAGTGCGGGCCAGTGCATATTCCTCGCGCGTCTGCGGATGCAGGAACACCGGAAAATCCTTGCCCACGGGCAAGAAGCCCGCTGCGATCATTTGCTGCGGCCCGGCGCCTACGACGACCCAGTCGCGGTCATTGACGGGCAGGCCCAGCAATGCGTCGCGGACGGCGCCTCCGACCATGTAAGTCTCCATGCCTGCAGTTTACGGCGGGACCGCCGGCCGCAGCTCCTCTTGCACCGAACTGGCTAGCCGTTCAGGCGTTTCCAGACTTCGCGCGCTTTCTGCGCCATTTCCGGGGGCGTGGGCGGCAACGGCAACCGGCATTCGCCCACTTCCTGCCCGAGCGTGCGCAACATGGCCTTGATCGACATGGAGAACACGGAGGTTTCGCTGTTGATGAAATCGAAGGAGTCGATCAGACGGGCATTGACCTCGCGCGCCCGCCGCACGTCGCCGCGCTCGAACGCCGCGATCATTTCCTGGAAATGTGGCGCGGTCCAATGCGTGCTCGTGCCCACCAGCCCGACCGCGCCTGCCGCAAGCAGAGGCAGGGTGTACGGGTCGTCGCCCGAGTACAGGTCGAAGTAGTCGCCGGCCTCGGCGATCAGCGCCGCGGCCGCGGGCGGGTCGCCGGTCGCGTCCTTGAAGCCGACGATGTTCGGCACTTCGCGGAACAGGCGCAGCAACACTTCGCGGCTGATGCGTCGCCCGGTACGCAGCGGCACGTCGTAAATCATCACCGGCAGGTCGGTCGCTTCTGCGGCAGCGCGAAAATGAGCCTCGATACCGGCCTGCGGCGGGCGGTTGTAGTAAGGAGCGACCACGATCACGCCGGCTGCCCCGAGATTTCTGGCCTGACGCGTCAGCGCGACGGTGTGCAGCGTGTCGTTGCTGCCCATGCCGGCCAGCACGGGAATGGTGACGGCCTCGGCCACCGCGCGGACCAAGTCGCAGCGTTCGTCGTCGGTTAACGTGGAAGCCTCGCCGGTGGTGGCTGCGAGCACCAGTCCATCGTTGCCGCGCTCAGCCAGCCACCGAGCCAGCCGCCGCGCGGCGTCGAGGTCGAGCCGGCCCTGCGCATCGAAAGGCGTGACCATTGCGGTGAGTACCCGGCCCCAGCGCCGCGGCCGCGTAATGGCAGTCTCCGAGCTCATCGCGAAGCGCGGTAAGGCTCGTCCATCTCCACAAAGTCCTTTTCGACCAGAGCTTCATCGATCCAAGCCTTCACGCCCGGCAGTGCGCAGACGCGC
>JBKJTX010000086.1:0-3349 GCA_046590315.1 Ramlibacter sp.
CTGCCGCCGGCGGTGACGATGACGTTCCTCGGTGCCTCGGGCGCGTACGAAGCGTCGCTTTCCAACCAACTGTGGCTGATCCTGGCCGCAGTGCTCTGCGTCTACATCGTGTTGGGAGTGCTCTACGAGAGCTTCGTCCATCCGCTCACGATTCTCTCGACGCTGCCGTCCGCCGGCGTGGGCGCACTGCTGGCGTTGCTCATCACCGGCAACGACCTGGGCGTGATCGGCATCATCGGCATCATCCTGTTGATCGGCATCGTGAAGAAGAACGCGATCATGATGATCGACTTCGCCATCGACGCGGAGCGCGCGGAAGGCAAGAGTCCGCGCGATGCGATTCACCAGGCTGCGCTGATGCGCTTCCGGCCGATTCTGATGACGACGCTGGCGGCGCTCTTTGCGGCGCTGCCGTTGATGCTGGGCTGGGGCGAGGGCGCCGAGTTGCGCCGGCCGCTCGGCCTCGCGATCTTCGGCGGACTGATCGTAAGCCAGATGCTGACGCTGTTCACGACGCCGGTGATTTATCTGGGCTTCGATCGGCTGGGACGGCGCTGGCGCCGGGGTGCAGCATGAACCTTTCCGAACCCTTCGTCCGCCGTCCCGTCGCCACGGTGCTCCTCACCCTCGGCCTCGCTTTGGCCGGCATCGGTGCGTTCTTTGTACTGGCTGTCGCGCCGCTGCCGCAGATTGACTACCCGGTGATCACCGTCAGCGCCAGCTTGCCGGGTGCGAGCCCCGACACCATGGCGACCAGCGTTGCAACCCCGCTGGAGCGCCGGCTCGGCGTGATTGCCGGTGTGAACGAAATGACATCGAGCAGCGGCAATGGATCGACGCGCATCAGTTTGCAATTCGACCTCAATCGGAAGATCGACAGCGCAGCGCGCGAAGTGCAGGCTGCCATCAACGCGGCGCGTGCGGACCTGCCGTCCAACCTGCGCAGCAACCCGACGTACCGCAAGGCCAACCCATCGGCCTCGCCCGTGATCATCCTGGCGTTGACTTCGCCAACGCGCTCGGCGGGGCAGATCTACGATGCTGTATCCAACGCCCTCCAGCAGAAGATTTCGCAAGTCGAAGGCGTCGGCGATGTCGAACTCGGCGGCGGTTCCTTGCCTGCGGTGCGGGTGGAATTGCTGCCCTTCGCCCTCAGCCGCTACGGCGTCAGCAGTGAGGACGTGCGCGCGGCACTGCAAGCCAGCAACGCCAACCGACCGAAGGGAACGATTGAAGGGTCGGGCCGCCAACTGCAGATCTACACCAGCACGCGCGGCGTCGGCAAGGGCCGACCGATGGCGGCTGACTACCGTGGCCTGGTCATCGCCTGGCGCAACGACGCGGCGATCCGCTTGACCGACGTGGCTGAGGTCAGCGACAGCGTGGAGAACATCAACACGCTGGGCCTGTTCAACGGCGAGCCCGCCGTGGTCGTGCTGGTCACGTTGCAACCCGGCGCGAACGCCATCAAGACGGTGGACAGCGTGCGGGATCTGCTGCCGGAGCTGCAGGACCAGCTGCCCAAGGACATCAAGTTGCAGGTGGCGACCGATCGCACGCACTCGATCCGTTCCTCGTTGCATGAAGTGGAGATCACGCTGCTGATCGCGATCGCTCTGGTGGTGCTGGTGGTCAGCGCCTTTCTGCGCAGCGTGCGGGCGACGTTGATTCCGGCCATTGCCACGGTTGTGTCGCTGCTGGGCACGTTCGTCGTCATGTGGCTGCTGGGTTTCTCGCTCAATAACCTGAGCCTGATGGCCCTCACGGTGGCCACCGGGTTCGTTGTCGACGACGCCATCGTGGTGCTGGAGAACACCAGCCGGCACATCGAAGCCGGAATGGACCGGTTCAAGGCCGCGCTGCTGGGCGCGCGCGAGGTCAGCTTCACGGTGCTGGCGATCAGCCTGTCGCTGGTGGCCGTCTTTATCCCGCTGCTCTTCATGGGCGGGCAGGTGGGGCGGTTGTTCCGCGAGTTCGCCGTCACGCTGTCGGCGGCTGTGATGATCTCGCTCGTCATCTCGCTCACCACCACGCCCATGATGTGCGCCTGGCTCTTGCGGCCGGCGACGCAGATGCGCCAGCCGGGGCGCTTGGCACGCTGGTTGGAAAGGGGCTTTGCCTGGGTGCACCGCGGCTACGAGCACAGCCTGGACTGGGCCCTGTCCGCGCGCTGGCTGGTGTTGCTCGTCCTGCTGCTGGTGATCGGCCTGAACGTCTATCTGTTCGTGATGATTCCGAAGGGCTTCTTTCCCCAGCAGGACACGGGCCAGATTCAGGGAGGCTTGCGCGCCGACCAAAGCATCTCATTTCAGGCCATGCAGGAAAAGCTGCGCCAGCTGGTCAACATCATTCGCGCCGACCCGGCGGTGGAGAACGTGGTCGGCTTCACCGGCGGGGGGCGTGCCGGCGGCGGATTCCTCTTCGTCAACCTGAAGGACGCGGCACAACGCAACGGAGAAAAAGGCCAAGCCGTGATTGCGCGGCTGCGCCCGCAGTTGGCAAAGGTCACCGGCGTCAGCCTCTTTTTGAACCCGGTGCAGGACGTGCGCATGGGCGGACGACCAAGCAATAGCACCTACCAATACACGCTCAAGAGCGACAACATCGCCGACCTGCGGCAATGGGCGGCACGCCTGGCCGAAGCCATGAAGCGGCAGCCCGCGCTGGTGGATGTGGACACCGACCAGCAGGAGAATGGCGTCGAATTGTTCGTCGATGTCGACAAGGACTCCGCTTCGCGCCTGGGCATCAACTCGCGCGATATCGACAACGCGCTCTACAACGGGTTCGGCCAGCGGCAGGTTGCCACGATCTACGGAGAGCTCAACCAGTACCGCGTCATCATGGGCGTGGCGCCCAATTTCACGCGCAGCCCCACCGCGCTCAACGACATCTACGTGCCGGCCCGCGGCACCAGCGGCAATGTCGCCACGCCCTTGAATACCACCCCGGTCACGACCACGACGGCCGCCTCTTCGCCGATCAATCCGAGCCTGCGCGACCAGGCCACCGGCCAGCCCGTCGCGACCAAGGTGACGAAGATGGTGCCCTTGTCGGCCATCGCACGGTTCGCAGAGCGTTCAACGGCCAGTGCGGTGAATCACCAGGACGCTGAACTGGCGACCACGGTCTCGTACAACCTCGCCGAAGGCAGCACGCTCGCCGATGGCCAGGCGGCGGTGCGCGACGCAGAAAGCGAGATCGGCATGCCGACCAATGTCCGGGGCAGCTTCCAGGGCACCGCGCGGGCGGCGCAGGATTCTCAGAAGCAGCAGCCCATCCTGATCCTGGCGGCGATCGTGGTGATCTACATCCTGCTGGGCATCCTGTATGAAAGCCTCGTGCATCC
>JBKJTX010000060.1:0-6608 GCA_046590315.1 Ramlibacter sp.
GAAGACGCAAGCGACGTAGTCGGCCATGCCGGACTCGATCGCCATGGCTGCGTTCTGGATCAGCGCGCCACAGGTGCCCCCACCCATGGTCATGCTGCCGGTGTATTTGGGGTCTATGCCCAGCGTCTCGCCCATGCGCAAATAGTTTAGTGAGCCCTCGGGCGAGGTGGTGCCCGGCATGGTCAGCAGGCCGTCGATCTGGTTCTTCGTCAAACCGGCGTCATCCAGGGCGCGCTTGAAAGCTTCCGTGCCGAGCGTGATGGGGGTAGCGCCGGGCAGCTTGCCTTGCGCCGTGGCGCCTACACCCACAATCGCGATCTTGTCCTTCAGTGATGTTGTCATCGGTGCTCCTCGTTCTCTTCAGCGGCCGCGGTACACCGGCGGGCGCTTTTCCTGAAAGGCGCGGCGGCCCTCGATGCGGTCCTCGGTGTCGCGCAGCATGCCGAACACATAGCTTTCCATCGCCATCGCCTGCGCGAGGGGCAGCGCGGTGCCGTCGCGCACGAGGCGCTTCACGGCGCGCACCGACAGTGGCGCGTTCTGGGCGATACGGTCAGCGATCGCCAGCGCCGTCTCCAGCAATTGCGGCAGCGGCACCACCTTGCTGACCAGGCCGGTGCGCAGCGCCTCCTGCGCGTCCACGCGGTCACCGGTCAACAGCATCAGCATCGCGTCGGAGCGGCCGATCAGCCGCGGCAGGTTCTGCGTGCCGCCTGCGCCGGGGATGCTCCCGATGCGCACTTCGGAAAGCGCGAACTGCGCGTTTTCGGAAGCGATGCGGATGTCGCAGGCGAGCGCCAGTTCCATGCCACCGCCCATCGCGTAGCCGTTGACCGCGGCGATGATCGGCTTGTCCAGGTCCATGCCGGCGAGCAGATGGTGCGGCTGCGCCTGGCCGAAGGTGAGTTGCGCGGGGCTTTCCTTGGGCGGCATGGTCTTCTTCAGGTCCGAGCCGGTGCAAAAGGCCTTGTCACCCGAGCCGGTCAGCACGACGCAGTGCACCGCGTCATCCTGTGCCGCGCGTTGCCACGACTCGCGCAGTTCGCCCCGGGTCTCCGGGTCGATCGAATTCATGGCCTCGGGCCGGTTGAGCGTGAGGATCGCAACACCTTCCCGCACTTCGTAAATCAGTGGCATGTCTGTCTCCTAATTCCGCGATACGACCGCGGCAGCCAGCCACTGGCGCACCGGCATGCGGTCGATGGAAAGGGCTTCATCGAACAGGCGGTCCACGTCGGCACCGGACTTTCCCCAGTCCAGGCAATCCTGCACCTTGGTGCGCAATTCGGCCAGTGTCAGCGGCGCCTGCGCCGAGCCGCGCAAGAGGTCGACGCGCTTGTGCAGGCGCCTGCCGTTGCGCAGCGCGATGTCGATCTCGGCCCAGCGCGGGATGGTTGGGCCGTCGGTACGGTCGTCGGTGGTGACGTTGGCGAAGAAGGCCTGTGCTTCGCTGCGCTGCACGGCTTCATCCTTAAAGCTGGAAAGCACCACAGCGCCATCGAGCAAGGCAGCCGTGACGGCGTACTGCATCGAAAACTTCGCGGCCAGCCCGGTCTGGGGACTGGGGTGGATCAGCGGCGTGAGGGCCCCTGCGCTGGTGCGCACGTGCACCGAGCGCACGTCGGCCAGCGTGAGGCCGTGTTCGGTGCGCAAGTCCAACACACCATCCAGCGTGCGGTGCACGGCATAGCACAGGGGGTACTTCTTGATCTCGATGCCGCTCGCGATCAGCTCCACCGGCTGCGCACCGAGCGCCTCAAGGTGCGGATCTAGCGACTCGCCGTTCCCGTACAAGTCCACGTAGCCGAAGGCATCGTCCAGCACGCCTGTGGCGGCGTCGAAACCTTCCGCGGCTAGAAGTGCCGCGCGCAATCCGGCCGCGTTGCTGTGGCCGGCCTGGAAGGACTTGGCGTGGGTGCCGAAGTTGACGCGTGTCCCCGCGGCCTGCGCGACGGCGAGGCCGATCGCATGAGTCGTGCGCTTCGCATCCAGGCGCAGCAGGCGCGCGCAGGCCACCGCCGCGCCCAACGAGCCAATGCTGGCGGTGGAATGCCAGCCGCGTGCGTAGTGCTTCATCCCGATGGATTTCGACAGCTTGCAAATCACCTCGAAACCGACGACGTAGGCACACGCGAGTTCGGCCCCGCTCGCGTCGGTCGCCTCGGCCAGGCCGACAAGAGCCGGCAGCAGCGCGATGCTGGGGTGGCCGCGCATTGGGGAGGTGACGTCGTCGTAGTCGAGCACGTGACCGGCCACGCCATTGCACAGGGCCGCGAGTTCCAGCGGCAGCAGTTCGCCCGTGCCCCAGTCGCGCGCGGCGCGGCCGGGCGCAGGCAGTCCGCTGGCGCGCGCATAGCGCAGGGCGAGCTGCGTCGCCTCCTCGTTGCGCCCGGCAATCGCGCAGGCGTAGGTATCCAGCAGCGCGCGGCCGGTGGCTTCCACCAGCTCCGGGGTCAGCTGGCTGTGCTGGAAGCTGATGGCGAAAGCGGCGATGCGCTCGGCCGCCGTCATTGCAGCGCTCCGTTCGCGTGCAGCGCATCAATCTCGCTCTGCGCGAGACCCAGGCGATCGCGCAGCACTTCGTCGGTGTGCTCCCCTAAGAGCGGTGCCGGCCGGTGCGGAAAGCCCGGCGTGCGCGACATTCGGAATGGCAGCGCGTTGTAGACGGTGCGGCCCATCTCGGGATGATCCAGGTAAACCCAGTGGCCGCGGGCCTGCAACTGCGGGTCGCGCTGCAGCACGTCCGCCGCGTCCTGCACCGGCCCGGCGGCGACGCCCCGCTGCTGCAGCTGCAAAGCCAGCTCCAGGGCGTCGTGCCGCGCGGTGCTGCCACCGAGCGCGGCGTCGAGTTTCAACCGGTGCTGCCAGCGCGCCGTCTCGCTGGCAAAGCGCGCGTCCTGCGCCAGCGCGGGATCTTCCAATACCTGCAGTAGCGCGCGCCACGCGATCTCCCCCGGCGCCGAGATCGCGATCCAGCGGTCCTCGCCGCGTGCAGGGTAGACGCCGTGTGGTGCGCCAGCGATGTGCTGATTGCCGACACGGTTGGCGACCTTGCCATTGGCGGTGTAGTCCATCACCACCGGGCCGAGCAGCGCGATCGTCGGCTCAATCTGCGCCACGTCGATGAACTGGCCGACGCCCGTTCGGCGCCGATGCCGCAGCGCGGCCAAGATCGCGAACGCCGCGTGCGTCGGATTGGGGACATGGTCGGGGAAGTTGGTGCCCGTGCCTGCGGGCTCCTGATCCGGCAGGCCGCACAGGTGGTGCAGCCCGGTCACCGCGCCCATCGTGAGGCCGTAGCCCAGGTACTTCGCCTCGGGACCGTCCTGGCCGTGCATCGACATCGAGATGTAGACGACGTCTTTCTTGAACTCGCGCACGGCCTCGTAGCCCAGGCCGAACTTTTCCATCGTGCCCGGCGTGAAGTTGTTCGCCACCACGTCGCTCTGCTCGACGATGCGGCGGGCCAGCGCGCGGCCTTCTTCCGTCTTCAGGTTAAGGGTGACGCTGCGTTTGCTCGAATTACGGTCGGCGAAGTAGCCGCTGCGGTTGACGCCGCGCACGCCATTCAGGAAGGGCTTGGCGTCGCGCAAGGTGTCCAGCCGCTCGCTGCTTTCGATCTTGATCACGTCTGCGCCGAAGTCGGCGAGGATCTTGGTGGTGTAGGAGCCGGCACCGATCCAGGTGAAGTCGGCCACCGTGATGCCGGCGAGGGGAAACTTGTTCATGCGATGACTCCCTGGCGCAGCAGCACGGCCTGGCTCTCATTGTCGTAGCCGAGCGTCGACAGGATCGCCTCGGTGTGCTCACCCAGCTGCGGGGCGGGACGGCCCAGCTGCCACGGGGACGCAGCGAGCCGGTAGGGCGCGCCGGGAAGGGTCAGCGTTGCGCCGCTGTACGGATGCTGCGTCTGCTCGAAGAAGCCGCGGAAGGCGAGCTGCCGGTTGTCCATCAGGTCCGCGGTTGTGCTCACCGGGCAGATCGGGATGCGACGGTGCTGGCCCTCGGTGTAGAGCTCCCCCTTGGTGTGCTTCGCCGCGTACGGCAGGAACACGTCTGCGAAGAGGCGCTTGGCCTCATTGCTGGCGAGGTAAGCCGGGTCCGCCCACTGCGGCTGGCGCAGCTGCGCGGCGCCCGGCGCGCCTGCTTCCACCAGCCACTCGGTCGTGGCGTTCCAGAATTTGTTGGACGCGACGCCGCCGGACATCAGGTACACCATGCCGTCGCTGCAGGCGAACACGCCGGTGCCGGCCTGGCGCTGCTCGCCGCCATTGCGTTTGCGCACGGTGTTCTCCAGTTCGACGAACTGCACCGCGTTCTCCAGCGCCATGACCACGCTCTCCTGCACCGACACGTCCACGTGCTGGCCCTCGCGCGCGCCGGACTGGCCCTCCACCTCCCACAGGGCCATCATGGAAGCGACCGCCGCAAATTGCGCGGCCGCGAGCAGCGCCTGGTTGCCGTAAGGTGCAGTGGGTGCGAGTTTCGGATAGCCACCCAGCGACAACAGACCGCCGAAGGCCAGTGCGACGAGGTCGCCGCCTTCGAACAGCGCGTACGGGCCTTCCTGGCCGAAGGGCGTGATGCTGGTGGTGATCAGCGCCGGCTGCAGCTTCGCCAGTTCGTCGGCTCCCAGGCCGCGCGCACGCATGCGGCCCGGCTTCTCCGCTTCGATCACCAGGTCGGCATGGCGTACCAGCGCGCGAAAGATGTTCTGGCCCGCGGCCTGGTCAAGGTCCAGCGCGAGGCCGCGCTTGCCCTGGTTGAAGTAGGCGAAGCAGAGGCTGTGCTCGGCGTGGACGCGTCCGCCGAGGAAGGGGCCTTCGCGCCGGTGGGCGCAGCCCGCGACGGGCTCCACCAACAGAACATCGGCACCGAGCTGGGCGAACAGCTTGCCGCAGTACTGCTCGCTGCCCTGCGTGAGGTCGAGGACCCGAATGCCTTGCAGCGGGCCGGGTGGGGTGTCGGGAGTCATGGAGTCGGTCGGGGTTGCCGTTCGGCGGATCGTAGAGGCTTGCCTGCGTCGCGACAACGCTTGCCGCCACCAGATCGTCCACATAGTGAGAGAAGGCTCGCCCTCGAGCGCACACTGGTGACTTTCTGCCGCTTTCTCAAAATGTGGACACTTTTGTGGCGCCTAGCGCTCTCCACGGTGTCCGGCTGTCACACACTCGGCAATTAAAGGAGACAGTCGTGACCCCCTTCCCCACCTGGAGTCGGCGCCGCCTCATCGCCGCCGCCGCGGCAGCGTTCGCTGTGGGCGCAGCGCACGCGCAGGATTTCCCGACCAAGCCCATTCGCCTCATCGCGCCCTTCGCCGCGGGCGCCAGCACCGACTTCCTCGCCCGCACCGTGGCGCTAGGCATGTCCAAAGATCTGGGCCAGCCGGTGGTCGTGGAGAACAAGCCGGGCGCAGGTGGCGTGCTCGCCGCCGACGCCGTGGCGCACTCGCCGCCCGACGGCTACACCTTCCTGCTCACCTCCGCTGGCATCGTCACGATGAACCAGCACATCTACTCCAAGCTGCCCTACGACCCGATCAAAGACCTGGCGCCGCTGACAATCGCCGTGCGCATGCCGATCGTCGCGGTGGTCAAACCGGACTTGCCAGTCAAGAACATGCAAGACCTTCTGGTCTACGCCAGAGCGCATCCCGGCAAGGTGACCTACGGTTCGGCGGGCACCGGCACCTCGCAGCACCTGGCGGGCGAACTGTTCAAGTCGATGGCCAAGGTCAGCTTACTGCACATTCCCTATCGCGGCGGGGCCCCGGCCATGAACGACCTGCTCGCGGGCCAGATCGACATGATGTTCGTTCAGGTTCCCTCCGCGCTGGCGCAGGTGAAGGCGGGCAAGGTGCGCGCCATCGCCGTGGGAAGCGACAAACGCGATCCCAAGATGCCCGACGTGCCCACCGTGAACGAGTCGGGCGTGAAAGGCTACAACTCGGACACCTGGTACGGCTTCGTGATACCCGCCGGCGTGCCCGCGCCGATCGCGCAGAAACTTCACGCCGCGATCGTCAAGGCGCTCAAGGACAACGAGCAGAAGCTCTCCGAACAAGGTTTCAACGTCGATGGCGGAACGCCCAAGGAGATGGCCGACATCATCGCGGCCGAATCGAAAAAATGGGGCGCGGTGATCAAAGCCGCGAACATCAAGCCCGAGTGAGCGCCTTGCCCATGCGCCACACGCACAACTTTCGCGCGGTAAGTCATCCCCTGCGTGTGTACAGCGGCGAGGACGCGCTGGCGCAGCTGCCCTCGGAGCTGGCGCGGGCGGGCGCGAGCCGCGCGATGATCCTGTGCGGCCGCAGCGTGCACGACCGCACCGATCTGCTCGACCACATGCGCGCACTTGCTGGCGAGCGCATCGCCGGTGTGTATCCGGACATCCGCGCCGGCGCACCGCGCCACGAGGTGGAGGCCGCGGCAGAATTCGCGGCGGGGCTGCGCGCTGACGCGCTGATTGCTATCGGCGCGGGCAGCGTCACCAAGGCCGCACGCGTCGTCGCCATACGTCTGGCCGAGCCCGGCCCGCTGGAGTCGCTGGCGACGCAGTACGACGACCGCGGGCGCGCCACCAGTACCCGGCTGCCGGGGCCCAAG
>JBKJTX010000179.1:0-3416 GCA_046590315.1 Ramlibacter sp.
GCACTGCGTCGCGAGCGCCATTCGCCAAGCAGGTAAAACGCCAGCGCCAGAATGAAGGTCAGGCCACCGGCGGCTTCCAGCGCCAGCGAGTAGTCAACACGGTAGCGGCCCGTCACGGGGTCGTACACCGTGCACAGCAGCCGGATCTGGTCGATGACGTCGTCCAGCCGAACGCGTTGCGGCAGCGGCCCGCCGACCAGCAACTGCTTCATCGGCTCACCCAGCGCATCCGCGGCCACCCGATCGCCATAGACCTGGCGCGCGATGCGGCCCTGCGCGTCGATCAAGGAAACCTGCAGCACGTGGTCGAAGCCGGCGGGCGTCGCCTGGTAGAGAAAACCAAAGTCGCGCGTGAGGGGTGGCACGATGTTCGCTGGCGGGCTGAGAAAATCCCAGTTCGGCTGGCTGATGCGATGCTGCGCCGCGAAGGCCTTGAGCGCCTGGGGCGAATCGGCCGGCTGGTTGAAGCCAATGCTGATCACGTTGAACTGGTTACCGCCGAAGCGGCCTTGCAGGGCGCGCACGGTTTCATCCAGCGAGCGTGTTGTGATCGGGCACACCTGGAAGCAGCCGGTGTAGATGAAGCTCACGAGCAGCGGCTTGCCGCGGTAGGAGGCCAGCCGCACCGGCCGTCCTTCGCGGTCCAGCAAGGTGTAGTCGCCGATGCTGCGACCCAGCACTGATTGGCTGACGCGGAGGGCGGCTTTCTGGTCCAGCCCTGGCGAAGCCGGTGCGTCCTGGGCGCGCAGCGCCTGCGGCTGCAACAAGGCGGCGGCGAGCCACAACATGGCCGGCAAGCCGGGGAGGGAATTGGCCAGCTTCAGGAGGCGCATCGGGTACTGCCTTGGCGCGTCAGCGCAGCAGGGCGTCGAGCGTCGCGGCGAGCAGCACCGCACTCAGCTGAACCAGTGAGGCGAAGAACGCGCCCATTGCGGTGGCGCGGTCAGGCTTCCTGGCAAGCAACCACGAGTTGCGCAGAAAGTGGAGCCCGCCGCAGATCGCACCCACGGCGTAGATCACCCCGGCGCCGAACGCCAGTGGCAAGAGCGACGCCGCC
The DNA here is from genome assembly GCA_046590315.1 of Ramlibacter sp. Lineage (GTDB taxonomy): Bacteria > Pseudomonadota > Gammaproteobacteria > Burkholderiales > Burkholderiaceae_C > Ramlibacter. The sequence goes on from JBKJTX010000179.1 coordinate 1,058, forward strand.
ACGAGGGCCGCAGTGCTCACGAAGACGATGCGCGCCGCGCGCTCGGTGCCGACCACGACCGGGAGCATGGGCACGCCCGCAGCGGCGTAATCGGCGCGGTTGGCGATGGCCAGACTCCAGAAATGCGGCGGTGTCCAGAGGAACAGCACCAGTGCCAGCAACAGCGGCAAGGGACCCGGCGTGGGGTCGGCAGCCGCTGCGCCGGCCAGCACCGCGAAGCTGCCGGCCAGCCCGCCGACCACGATGTTGAGCGCGCTGCGCCGCTTCAACCACACGGTATAGACCACCGCATAGAAGAAGGCACCTAGGAACACGTACATCGCCGCCGCCGGGTTCAGCACGAACCACGCTGCCGCGACTGCGCCGGCCAGTAGCAGGCCGATCAGCAGCAACCAGGCCGCGTGATGCGGCAGCGCTCCGGTGACGAAGGCGCGACCGCGCGTGCGCGCCATCAGGCGGTCGCTTTCGTGCTCCGCGTACTGGTTGAAAGCGCCAGCGCTGGCCGACGCCACCAGCACCGACAGTGCGAGCACCAGCACTTGCCCGAACTTCAGCGACGCGCCTGGCGTCACCGCAAGACCGACCAGCGCGGTCACCATGATCAGCAGGCCGATGCGCAACTTGAACAGGGACAGCACCTCGCGGGTGAGCTGCCGGGCGGTGCGGCCACCACGGCCATCGCGCGCTAATGTGGTCGTGCTCATGGCGGCTCCCTTGCGTCAGCTCAGACCCCACAGCTGTCCGAGGTACTTCCAGTTGATGAAGTAATACAGCACGAAGGTCACCAGGAACAGCATCGCCATCACGAAGGTGCCGGGTGCCGCGAAGCCGGCTGAACCATAGGACTGCGCGACGGCGGTCGGGGCCGTCGGCGGAATGGGCGTGAAGGTCGGGCTCACGGTTCCGGTATCGAGCTTCTTGCCCCAGAGAATGGACCCCACCGTGATGTAGATGTAGAGACCCCCGCCGACAATCGCGGACACACCCGCGATGCCCACCAAGCCCATCATCAGGTAGGCCGCGCCGGGCCACTCGTAGCCCAGCGCCGCGCCGCTCAGGGCCATGTCCCAGTGCCGGCGCGACACGCCAAGCGTGCCCGCACCCATCATCACCAGGCAGAAGAAATACATCGACAGGCCGAACAGGTAGGGCTGCAGCCTGGCCAGTCCCGGTACGATCATCTCGCGGCGGAATAGCACCGGGATCAGAAAGTAGGTCAGGGCCATGAACGACAGCGTCGTACCGATCACCACCGTGGCGTGAAAATGCCCCGGCACATAGATGGTGTTGTGGATCAGCATGTTCAGCTGCTCGGTCCCCATCATCACGCCCGAGATGCCGCCCAGGAAGCCGAATCCGATCAGGGAGATGAACATGCCCGAGAACACCGGGTTGCCCCAGGGCGCCTTGCGCAGCCATTCGAACAGTCCGCGGTTGTAGCCTTTCTGACGCTGGGCAACTTCGATGGCGCCGGGAATGGTCAGGCCGTGGATCATCGAGGCGAGCACCGCGAAGTACATGAAGTAGCTGGTGTTGACGATCTTCCATCCGGTCGACAGCCCCGGGTCGGACAGCAGGTGGTGGGCGGCGGCGAGCTGCAGGAACAGGATGTAGAGCAGGAACGCGCCGCGGCTCACCCGCTCGGACATCGGCCGGGCGCCAAAGGCGATCGCTGCCACGGCATACCAGATCGAGATGTGCGCCGCGACGTTGACCTGCTGCGAAGAATGGCCGAAGGCCCACCAGATGGTTCGGTAAACCAACGGATCGATCGCCTTGACGATGCCCACGGACATCAGGAAAGTCGGAATCAGGATGATCGCGCCCGAGACGATTGTGAACACGGCGATGATGGCGGCGGTGATAGCGCCGAAGGTCACCAGCGGCACCGACCCCTGGTAGGTCCGGTCGCGCCGGGCGATCACCAGGGTGCCGAAGAAAACGAAGCACCCCATGAGCGCGCCCACGGCGAACAGGATCAGCCCGAGATAGAACGAGGGCGCTGCCATCATCGGCACGTAGGACGTCATCATCACGCTGGAGCCGCCCTGGAACACCGCGACGTTGTTGGTGACGGCGCCGATCAGCATCAGGGCAAAGCCAAGCCAGGCGAGATTCGGCGTGGCAATCCGGCAGCGCAGCAGCGTCGACGAGCAGAAGTACAGCAAGGCGATCTCGAAGAAGATGATCCAGAAGATCAGCATGTCGATGCCGTGGGCGGTCAGCACCATATAGAAGGTATCGGCCGCCAGCCAGTGCACGGCGGGCCAGCGCGTGAGCACGACGCCGATGGCCAGCAGGCCACCTACCAGCAGTGCGACCACCGCCGCGACGGCGTTGACCATCATCAGGCGCTCGG
>JBKJTX010000222.1:0-7021 GCA_046590315.1 Ramlibacter sp.
GGCGGCGTCGCGAGCCACCGCCAGTTCGGTGGTGCGTTCCTTCACCCGCTGTTCGAGCCGTCCATACACCAAGGCATTTTCGAGCGACACCGCCAGCTGCCCGGCAATCAACGTCACAGCGTCCAGCCGGTCGGCTGAGAAGGCGCCCGCGCTGAGCCGGTTTTCCAACAGCAGCATGGCTCGCAGCGCACCTTGGCTTAGAACCGGAATGACCAGCAATGAACATCGCTCCAGGCTGGACAGATAGGGGTCCTTGGCAAAGCGGTCGTCGCGCGTGGCGTCTTCCACCAGAAGCGGCTCACGGGTTCGCTCCGCATAGCGCAATGCCGACAGCGGCAACAATGCATTAAACGCACCGGGCGCCGCATCGGAAGTGCTGCTCGCGATTTCGGCGCTCGGCAGCTCCCAGGTGCGCGAGTCTTCCTTCCACAGCGCCAAGTGCACTTCGGTCGCGCCGGTCATCGCGCCCAAAAGCTCAACCACCCGGACCCGCAATTTTTCCAGGCTGGTTTCCGAACTGAGGGACTGTGAAGCGCGAACCACGCCCATGAGGTCGATGGCTTCCGAGGAGACCACAGCGTTCGAGCCGCCGGGCTCGCTGCCGCTGCCGTAAGACGTGGCGCCTGCGGTCTCAGTCGGCGACGCAGCCGCTTCCAGCCGCAAGAAGGCGTGGGCGCTTTCCATGACGCGGACCTTGCCCGTGGCGCCCCAGGCCTGGTAGTGGTCGCGCGCCTCGGACAGCAGCGCTCGCCCGCTCGCCTGCAGGCCTTGCGCCAAGTGGAACAGCGCCGCACGCTCGGTGATGAGGGCCTGGTGCCAGGGCCGCTGCGTTTGCGCGACCTCCTGCATCGCAATGTCGAACGCCGCCCCGGCTTCCCACACGCCGGCGGCGGTCCAGGCTCGCTCGGCCTCAACCCAACGCAGCAGGTGCAGAAAATTGTCCGGCGCATCGGCGGCGCGCTTGCGCAACCATGCCACGCAAGTGTCCTCAAGCTCGGCGAGCAGGTCTGCGCGGGCATCAACCGGCAAGCTGCGCGCCCGCTCTGCCAGTGCCACCGCCTGCAACACGCACCCCAGGGCCGTGAGGTAGTGGCCGGACACCCGCACCAGCAGTGGCATGACGGCGCCGGCGTGGTGGCGCCAGGCATCCTTGTCGTCAAAAATCGCCGCCGACACAGTGCGCACCAAATGGTAGGTCGCCAGCGAGTGCTCCGACGCCCGAATGCGCGCAAGATGAGCAGACTCATCGAACTTGGCGTCGGAAAATCCGCCCGCTGTTGTGGTTTCCCCGCGCAGGGCGCGAATGAGCTGCCGCCGCGGCAAATACCGCTGCGGGAACTCAGAGTTGCCGCTGCGCGCGGCGAAACCGAAGCCCTCCTCGATTTCAGCGGCGGTGGCGTCCAGCGTCGGAGCGCTGTCGAGCGACAGGTCGACCGAGATATAGCTGTGGACCGCGTAGGTCAAGTGGCCCGCTTGGATCAGCCCCTGGCGCGCCAGCCGCGCCTGGGCCAACACAGCCTCGATCGGATCGATCCAATGGGCCACGGCCAACGCAAAAGTGAACCGGGCATAGGCGGTTCCGGAGTCAAATTCCCGCGCCTGGCTGACGGCCAGCACGTGGGCCACGCACTCATGCGCACCCACGTAGTTTTGCGGCGAACCCACGAGCAATCCGCCTGCGGCCACGATGCCCTGAACCAGGGACTCGCACGGGCCGTGCTCGCTCCAAATGCGCTGAGCTTCCAGTGCCAGCCAGGCGAACATTCCCTGGCTGCAGAAATAGGCGGCGCCCTGCGTCGTGCTCAGCAGCCCGGCGACTGCCAGCGTCTCAGGCTGCGCGATGAGAGGCCGCTTGAAGTCGGCCAGCTTTCCCGAGCCACGCTGCCAAACGCCCACCCGCGCCAGGCCCGCGTGCACCGCGGCCCGCACATCGGCGGGGCGGGCCAGACCCAGCCCTGCCAGCAAATTCAACCCCAGTGCCATCGCTTCGGCATAGCGGCCACGCGAGCAAAGGCTCTGTATCTGGGTACCGGTTGCTTCTGCCAACTCAAGGGGCGACAGGCCAAGCGCCGCGATGGACGCAAAGACCATGTCGCCCTCGTCCAGCCGGCCCTCGCCATAAAGCGCGTTGTGCCGGGCGATCTCCAGCTGCTGCAGCAAAACGGCATCGCCCCGGCCCGCTTTGAGCAAGGTGATGGCGCCGGCTAGAAACTGCTCGCGCAGGGCGAAGTTGACGACGTTGGCGATGTCGGCGGCCCGGCGGAACAAGGCCACCACCTGCCGGCCCTCGTCCTCGTCGGTGAGGCCGGCTAAGCCGTGCAGATACTGCTCTGCGGCAGGTGCCGTCAGATCCGGGTGTGTCATCAGCCGTCGAGCAATCACCAAGTGCAAGTCGGCCACCGCGGGTTCCTCAAGGCCTTCGAGCACGGCTTGCTGTACGCGCGCATGGCGCAGCCGCAGCACTTCGCCGTCGGCGTGTTCGATCACCACCAGACCGTCGTCCAGTGGCGGCGCGATGTGCTGCTCAATCTGACGCGGTGTCAGGCCGGTCGCGACCTCAAGCAGGTCGTGGCGCACGTTGCCACCGAGACATGCAATCGTGCGCAGAAGATCGCGCGCCGCGGTCGGCAGCTTGGCAATGCGCCGGCCCAACAAGTCCAGTACGCTGCAGTCGCCGACATAGTCCCGGATCGCGGTCGCGTTCCAGATCCAGGCGCCTTCGCGCTGCACCAGCAGCTCGTCCTGACGCAGTGCATTGATCAGTTGGACGGTGTCATGCGGATTGCCCCCGGCGCGCTCATTGACGGCATCGGACAGACTCTGTGTTTGCGCAACCGGCATGCGAAGCATGTGCGCCACCAGGGACGCGACCGGGGCCGGCGGCAAGTTGCCCAAGTCAATGGTCACGGGCGCGACGTTCAGCGAGCGCCAGCGTTGCAGGGCTTCTTCCATGCGCTGATCGATCTGGGGGTCTCCACTGCGGCAAGCGCCCACCAGCAAGAAGCCGGGCCATGGCTCTGCGGAGGTAATGACCGCGTCCATGAAGCGCAGCGTGATGGGCGGCGTCCACTCCAGGCCATCCAGCACCATCACCAGCGGGCGTTCCGGCGTGGCGACACTGCGCACCAGGTCCAGCGTGGCTTGAATGGCGCGCCGTTCCGCCTCACGCGGGTCGGCGATGACAACGCGCGGCGCTTTGCCCAGCAGCAGCACGAACTCGGGCAGCAGCGTGGCGCCTAAACCCAAATTGGCGCCGACAGCCTGAAGGATGCGCTCGCGGTGCAGCGCCAACTGCGCTTCTGGCTCGGCCAGCAGCAGCCGCCCCAGCGCTCGCAGTGCGTCGAATCCGGTGGCTGGGGTCCCGCCCTGCTGCGGCTCGAACGTAGTGGAGACGAACCAGCCCTGGCGCGCAGCCACAAGTGACCGCAGCTCGCCCAACAGCGTTGTCTTTCCCACGCCGGCAGCGCCACGCACCAGAACACCGGAAGCCCCGTGGCTGGCAGCGCGGGCGACGACGGCGTCGAGTGCCGCGATCTCATCGTCGCGTCCGAACGGACGGGCCGGCGGGAGGAGGCGTGAGCCAAAATCGTGCTGACCGATCTGGAAGTCGGCGGTCTCGCCGCGGCGCGTGGCGTCGCACAGCCGGTCCAGGTCCCAGGCCAGGCCTTCCGCGCTTTGGTAGCGGTTGCCCGGGTCCTTCTCGAGCAGCCGCATAACAATGTCCGAGAGCACCTGCGGCACGCGGGCATCGATCATGCAGGGCGCTGGGGGAAGCAGCACCAGATGCCCGTGAATGAGCTGCAGCGGGTCCTGGCTGTCGAAGGGCAGGCGGCCCGTCGCCATCTGATAGAGCGTCACGCCCAGCGAATAGAGATCGGACCTCAGATCCACAACGCGGCTGGTGCGTCCGGTCTGCTCGGGCGACATGTAGGCAAGCGTTCCCTCGAGGCGGCTCTGGTGGGTGTAGCCCGGCCGCACTTCCGCCGAGCCGCTGGCCAAGTCGAAATCGATCAGCGTGGTTTTGGGATCCGCGCCGACCAGCAGAATGTTAGACGGGCAAATGTCCTTGTGGATGATCCCTGCTCGGTGAATTCCCTCGACGCTGCGGGCCAACTGAAGCGCCAGCACGAGCAGCGTCGGCAAGGCCAACGCGCCGGGGGCCAGCCAATGGGTCAGCGGCGTCCCCGCATCCTCCAGCGCCAAGGTATCCGCTGGGTGGGGCGTGGCCACCAGACGCACCACACCCTGCACACCGGCCAGCCGCGTCAGCATTTCGGTCTCGTGGCGTAGTCTCTCGGCGGCGCGGGCACCGAGCGGCTGCTTGAATACGCAGCCTGACCGGCTGGCCCCAGGCATGCGCGCCACGCGCGTCGTGTCGGTTTGGTAGACGAGCTCTTGGACCGAAGTGGGGGCAAGGCTTTGGGCTGTGGAAATCGCGGATTCGATGTGTTGAGGCATGGCTTCAGTGAAATTTGCGGGGATGCCCAAGCGACACCGCGTCTGTCGGGCTCTCTCTACATTTGGCAACGTCCGGTCGGACGACCCTTAGTGCGTTTTCCCACTGCTCCTTAGGGAATTTGCCAACGCCAAACGTGTTAAACCCCTGCTGCGCCCAGGTTTCAGGCGAAGCGGCGCGCGCGAGTGAATCCAAGCGACGTGCGAACACGCGCAGGTGCCGTGACCAGCAGGCTACCGCTTTACGTTGCGATTTATTTCGGCTTCTGCAGCGCGGCGTCCAACCGAATCGATTGGCTGGACCGGTTGGTCCACATCCAGCAGTAATCCTGGTCTGCGACAACGATCAGAGTTCCGTGCGCGACCGCAACCGCGTCCTTCTTCACTGGAAACTCAACCTTCTTGCCCACATGAAAATGGACATTCATCTCGAGAGGCGATGCGGCGTCAAACCGCCACTCGACTTTTTCCTGCTTGCGCAGAGGGGCGCACCACTCGACAAACTTGCCGGCAGCAACCTGCGTCTGCAGCCGCGCAGTTCCGTCTGCGCTCCATTGCACGTCGTGTACTCCCGCGGGTGGTGCGCCAGCGCTTTGAGAGAGCACGGCACCGCTGCACGCCGCAAGGATGAGGGGGAGGCACGAGTTAGACAGTTTGCGCATGCGAACCCTCGACTGATGAGGCGGGCATCTTACCTGCGGGGTGGACAGCGATTTTGTCGCACATCGGGGCTGAACGGCAGCTGAACCGCATGATGGCCGCGCCCGCTGTGTGCATTAGTTTCTTTCACACCCTGGAACGGCCCGGCATCGTTAGAATGATCCGTATGGTACGCGTTCGGATGCTCTTGGCATGGCTGTTGATGGCCGCGATTCCCCTGCAGGGATTCGCGGCTGCTTCCATGCTTTTTTGCGGGCCGGCTGCGCAGCAAGCTTCAGTGCATGAACCCGCGCCGCATGATCACGGCCAGCACAGCCACACATCCAACGCGGACGCTCCACAGCCAAACCTGGGCCAGACGGACCAAAAGCTGCCGGACAGTTCGCACAAGTGCGGTGTGTGTGCGTCGTGCTGCAATAACGTCGCCATCGCAGATCAACCCCCATCGCTCGCGGCGCAACCGGCCCCGCGCGTCCACTCGGCCGAACTCTTCGCGCTGATTCAGAGCCGGCCCGCGCCGGTCCCCGACAAACCACCTCGCGCCTGAGCCCCGGCCGCGCCCGCGTGACGGGCGCCGCCGGAGTTCGTTCGTCCGTCATGGGCCTTAGGGCTCCTCGATGACGCCTTCAAGCGCATCCATGACGAGTCCGTCCCCGGTTCAGCGAGGTTCTTCATGTCATATCGTTCGCCAAACATTTGGCTTGCCGCCTTCGTCGGCGCATTGACGGCAACGCCTGCCGTCGCTCAATCCGACCCGCCCAAGGCGCCCACGTCGATGCCGCTGTCGGCGGGCACGGCCGGTGCGCCCTATCGCTCCGCCATGGACGGCTACCAGCCGTTTTCAGAAACCAAATTGCTGCCGTGGAAGGAAGCCAATGACACCGTCGGAAAGATCGGTGGCTGGCGCGCGTATGCGAAGGAAGCTCGCGATCCTGAGGCGAAGGACGGCCCGGCCCCAGCAGCGAAGCCTGCCGACCCGCATGCGGGTCACGAGAAAAAGTAGAGCCCCATGATGAAATCAAAATTCCGATTCACAGCTATTGCCGCCGCAGGCGCGCTGCTTGCGGGCTGCGCGTCCGTGAACATCGATCAAGCCGTGCGGGAAACCAATCAGGCCGCGCCAGAATTTACGGGCGGCAAATTGGAACTCAGTCGCACCGAGCAACAGCGCGCAGCCCGCAAAGAGGCGAGCGAACAGCTCCTCTCAAAGCCCCTTGGCATGGATGAGTCAGTCCAGCTTGCGTTGGCCAATAGCCCATCCCTCCAAACGCTGCTGGCCCAAGGCTGGAGCGACATGGCAACGGCGAATCAGGCCGGGCGTATCACCAACCCGGTGGTCACATTCGAGCGCATGCGCTTTGGCGGTGAACTCGAATTGGGGCGCTTGCTGTCAATCGGCTTGCTGGACTTGCTGACGCTGCCGCAGCGCCAGGTGATTTCTCGCAGCCAGGTCGCGCAGGCCAAAACGCAGCTGACGATCAACGTGGTGGACGAGGTGAGCCAAGTGCGCCAAGCCTGGGTCCGCGCCGTTGCCGCGCAGCAGACGCTGGCCTATGCCGAGCAAGTGAACAAGGCGGCCCAGGCCAGCGCGGAACTCGCACTGCGGATGCAGCAAGTGGGCAATTTCAGCAAGCTGCAGCGTGCGCGTCAGCACGCGTTTTACGCCGATGCCACGGCGCAGCTTGCCTCAGCGCAGCAATCCGCCGTCTCAGCGAGAGAGGAACTGGTACGGCGCTTGGGGTTGGACGAAGCGCAAGCTGTGCAGCTCAAATTGCCTGACCGCCTGCCCGACCTGCCCAAGCAGCCGCGTGCAAGCGCTGCCGTCAGTGCCGCGGCAACGCAGCAGCGCCTGGATGTGCAGTTGGCGCGCTTGCAACTCGATGTCGCAGGCAAGGCCCAGGGCCTC
>JBKJTX010000395.1:0-2848 GCA_046590315.1 Ramlibacter sp.
AGGCATGGAGGGCTTGCCCGTCACCATCCGCACCATCGACGTCGGGGCCGACAAGCCGCTCGACGACACCCTGCGCGACGCGGCGCATCTGAACCCGGCTTTGGGCTTGCGCGCGATCCGCTGGAGCCTGGCCGACCCAGCGATGTTCCTCACGCAGTTGCGCGCGATCCTGCGCGCGGCGGCGCATGGCCAGGTCAACATGCTGATCCCCATGCTTGCGCATGCGAGCGAGATTCGGCAGACCCTCTCGCTCATCGACTTCGCACGCGCCGAACTGGACAACCGCGGCGTCGTGTATGGCCCGGTAAAGATGGGTGCCATGATCGAGATACCTGCGGCCGCGCTCACGCTCAAGATCTTCCTCAAGTACTTCGATTTCCTGTCGATCGGCACCAACGATTTGATTCAGTACACCCTCGCGATCGACCGGTCCGACGAATCCGTGGCGCATCTCTACGACCCCCTCCATCCGGCCGTGCTGCGACTGGTGGCCGAGACCATTCGCGAATGCAACGCACAGGGCAAGGGCGTGAGTGTGTGCGGTGAGATGGCCGGCGACGTGAGCCTCACGCGGCTTTTGTTGGGCCTCGGTCTACGCAGTTTCTCGATGCATCCGGCGCAGATCCTCGCTGTGAAGCAGGAAGTGCTGCGCGCCGATGCGATGCGGCTTGCTCCATGGGCGCTTGAAGTGGTTGAGTCCGACGATCCGGCGGCCTTGCTGGCAGGCTAACGCGCGCGCGTGCTGAGCACCGCCGCGCCGATGATCAGCACGGCAGCGGCAGCAATGCTCCAAGTGAAGGGCCTGCCGCTCACCACCATCAAGAGTGCCGTGGACGCGAGCGGCGTGATGTAGCTCAGGATGCCGATCTGGCGTGGGTCACCCTGCTTCAGCGCCTTGTCCCACAGGAAGAAAGCTGCGCCCAGCGGCCCCAGGCCCATCGCGGCAATGAGCGCCCAGTCACGCGCAGCGAGCGGGGCCGGCGGCTCTAGCAACGCGTGGCAAAGCAATGACAAAAGTCCGGAGACCAACCCGAACAAGCCGATGGCCGCCGTGGGGAAGGCGCGCACGCGGCGCGTCAATAGCGAATAGCTGGCCCAGATGAATGCGGATCCCAGCGCCGCAAGATAGCCCCACGACCATCCACCGCCCGCCGTGCCGGCGCCGAGGATCGCGATCGCAGCGCCGGCGAAGCCGGTAACCGCCGCCAGCGCGTGGGCCGGCCTCAAGCTCAATCCCGGAATCAGCACGGGCGCGAGCAGCACGATCAGCAGCGGCCAGAGGTAGTTGACCAAATTGGCTTCGACCGGTGGCGCGTGGCGCAACGCGATGAACAGCAGGAAGTGAAAACCGAACAGGCCGTAGACGCCCAACGCCAGCGTCGATGCCGGCACCTTCCACTGGCGCGCCAGCGGCCAGGAAGGAATGCTGCCAATGACCAATGCCAGACCCGTCAGCAGGAAGGGCGGCACATGGCGCAGCCAGACGCCGAGCGAGGCGAGCGTCGCCCACAAGGCGATCGCGCCAAGGGCGTGGAGATGTGGATGCATGAGAGCCAGCTTAGTGCTTGCCATCGTCGCGAGCCAACGGCGCGTCGTCGCGCATCGCGCATCAGTGCAGCGAGGTCCGGCGCAGCGCTGCTGTCAAAGCCGAAGGCGAGCGGTAGCCGGTGCGGCGGGCGGCTTCGGCCACAGCGAGGCCGCTGTCGCGCAATTGGCGGGCGTGAGCAAGGCGCTGCATGCGCAGCCACTGCATCGGCGCGGTGCCATGCATCTCGTGGCAACGCTGCGTGAATTGGCTTCCGCTCAAGAACACTTGCGCCGCCAGCTCGGCGACTGTCAGCGGTCGGTGCATGTGAGCCTGGACCCACCCGGCAAGCGCGGCCCAGTCGATCCGGCGCTGCGCGCGCGACGAGACGCTCACGGGGTGCCACGCTTCCAGCAGCAGCGCGGGGCCATGCAACGCCGCCAGCGGCTGCTGCTGCGAAAGGGCGACGGCGAGATAGCGCGCGAGGGTCATCAAGGTCTGGGGCCGGGCCGGTTGAGCGGCACATCGCGACCAGAAGGGAAGCCGCGTATCGAGCACCAGGCATTGACTGCCATCGCGCGCCTCAAAGTCATGTCGCTCGCCAGGCGTCACCAGGAAGGCATCGCCTGGCGCTATACGCAGGCCCCGGCCTTCCACCTCCAGTTCCAGCACCCCATTGACGCCAACCAGGGCTTGGAAGTGATCGTGCTTGTGGCTGCCGTGGGACGCGCCATACGCACGCAACGACAGCAGGCCGTGCGCCCTGTCCATCTCAGGTGTTGGCAACGCCGGCAGCATGGGCCTGTTGGTCTGCGTGGTACGAACTGCGGACCATCGCGCCGACGGCCGCGTGCGAAAAACCCATCTCCTGCGCTTTGGCCTCGAACATCTTGAACGTGTCGGGATGCACGTAGCGGCGCACCGGCAGGTGCGATGTGGAAGGCGCGAGGTATTGGCCGATGGTCAGCATGTCGATATCGTGCGCACGCATGTCGCGCATCACCTGGAGAATTTCGTCGTCGGTTTCGCCCAGGCCCACCATCAGCCCGCTCTTGGTTGGCACGCCGGGGTGCAGCGCCTTGAACTTCTTGAGCAGGTTCAGGCTGAAGGCGTAGTCGGAACCAGGGCGCGCTTCCTTGTACAGCCGCGGGATGGTCTCGAGGTTGTGGTTCATCACGTCGGGCGGCGCGGCCTTCAGGATTTCCAAGGCGCGGTCGTCGCGCCCGCGAAAGTCTGGCACCAGCACTTCGATCGTGGTGCCGGGCGAGAGTTCACGCGTTTTGCGGATGCATTCCACGAAGTGACCCGCGCCGCCGTCGCGCA
>JBKJTX010000469.1:0-7006 GCA_046590315.1 Ramlibacter sp.
CACGCACAAACTTTCGGCCCGACCCTCACCCTGGGCCGTAAGACGGGTGCGAACGTGGAATCGCCGGGAACTGGCCCCTTTTTCTTCCAGCGCCACTTCGCCCAGCTGAGGCTGCCGGTGGGCAAAGGTGCCACTTGCCAACTTAAGCAGAGGCTGCCAGGCGGGCTGTGCAGTCAGCGCAAAGGGCGCCTTGTCTCCCACTTGCACGAAGCCCAGCAAGGCGCGCGCTGCCGGGTTAGCGGCCTGCACGCCGCCGCGGCTGTCAACCACCAGCACGCCGTCGGCCAGCGTTTCAATCACCAGTTCGTTCACTTGGGCCTGCACCAACGCGGCATGGCGTCCGCTGCGCGCGGCCATCTCTTCGCGCGCCAGCCGGGCGGCCAGTTGGTTGACCAGGATGGCGAGCGCAAAGTAGCCGGTCCCGGTGAGGCCGGCCTGCAGGAAGCGCGCCGCCGTTTCCGCGGGCACGTGCAACGAAAGCACCCAAGCGTCGGTGAGCAGTAGCAGCGCAACGCCCGCGGCGGTTCCCAGGGCCAGTAAGGCCGAACCGAGCGCCGCCGCCATCAGCACGGGCAGCGCGAAGAGCGGCGAATAGTTGATGCCGGCGGCCTGCAGGAACTGCAAAGCGGAAAAGGCGAGCAGGTCCACACCGATGGTCGACACCCACTGAGGGTCGAAGGTGGCCCCAGGGGGCCGGGGCTGCGTGTAGACGCGCACCGCGAACGCCGCGGCCAGATAGGTCCCGCACAGCGCGACCAGCCAGCGGTCGACATTGAGAGAAGGCGCGAGTGTGTGGAGGCCGCCCAAAACGAGAACGAGCACCAGCGCGATCGCAACCCGTGCCGTCATGAACCCGCGCCACAGCCGGAAGAAGGCCGAATCCGGCATCAGCTCGGCCGGCTCGCGCGCGAGGGTTTCGGCGCCGGCGTCGGCCATGTCAGGCTTTCCCGCGGTGCTCGGCGCAGCAGTAAAGGCGCCCGTCCGGTCCCGTCAGCGCGTCCGCGCGTGGCAGGTGCAGTGAGCAGACCGGGCAACGCACCATGTCCTGCGGTGCCGGCAAGCTCGGTTCCCGCGGTGCCTCCTTGCGAGGCGCATCGGCGCGGCGGTGGGCCCGCAGGAACCAGATCACCGCGAGCACGACGGCAATGAGGATGAGGTACTTCATGCGGTGCGGCCCAGCAACACCTCGAGCACGAAGCGTGACCCCGCATAGGCGAGCAGCAACAGAAAGGACCCGGCATAGAGCACCCGCACCGCCTTGCGCCCGCGCCAGCCGAACCGCAGGCGGCCGACGACTAGCAGCGCAAACACCAGCCAGGCCGCCGACGTCAGAACAGTCTTATGGTCCCAACGCCAACCGCCGGATACGAGGCCGGCGATAAGGGTGAGCGACAACAGCAAAAAGCCGACGCTGGTGAAGCGGAAAGTCAGCCGTTCCAATGTGAGTAACGGAACACCTGACGAGGCTTCCGCCGCCAGCCTGATCTGCTGTTCGGCTCGACCCATGAGCCAGGCGTGCACCACCGCCGCCGCGACCATGCCGTAGGCGGCGATGCCGAGCGCGAGATGGATCGGCAGCCATGGGCCGTCGACGTGCAGCGGCCGTCCTTGGAAGAAGAGCGGCGGCACCAGGGCGAGTGCGCCCAGCCCGGTGAGGGCCAGCCGCGAACGCAACTGCGGCAGCATCTGGCGCTCGATGACATAGATGGTCAACACGAGCCACGCGGTAAATGAAAGCGCCTGGGCCCAACCAAAGCGCGGCTCATCGCCCACGAGACCCCACACCAAAGTCAAGCCGTGCAAGAGCCAGGCGACCATGAGCACGCTGCGCGCGGCTTCCTGGTGCATGCGTGCCGCCCACACCGTGGGGGCGACGTAGGCCACAGCGGCGGCCAGCGTCAGCACCAGGCTCGCCAGGGACGCGCTCGGTAGAATCATGGATCACAGTTTAAAGGCAGGTTGAGCATTCGGCTCCAACCTTTCCCCCCATGGCTTCCGCCCTCACCGACAAACTCTCACGCCTGACCAAGGAACTCCGCGGCCAGGCCCGCATCACCGAAGCCAACGTGCAGGACATGCTGCGCGAAGTGCGTATGGCGCTGCTGGAAGCCGACGTTGCCTTGCCGGTCGTGCGCGACTTCATCGCCCGCGTCAAGGAAAAGGCTTTGGGCCAGGAGGTGCTGGGTTCGCTGTCGCCGGGCCAGGCGCTCGTGGGAATCGTCAGCCGCGAGCTGGCTGCCACCATGGGTCAGGGTGTTTCCGATATCAACTTGCAAGCGCAGCCACCCGCGGTGATCCTGATGGCGGGCCTGCAGGGCGCCGGCAAGACCACCACCACCGCCAAACTTGCCAAGCACCTGATCGAGAAGCGCAAGAAGAAAGTGCTGACCGTCTCCGGCGACGTGTACCGGCCCGCTGCCATCGAGCAGTTGAAGATGGTGACGAAGCAGGCGGGCGCGGAATGGTTTCCGAGCACGCCGGATCAGAAGCCGGTGGACATCGTGAAGGCCGCGCTCGACTTCGCCCGAAAGGGCTACTTCGATGTGCTGTTAGTCGACACCGCCGGTCGGCTGGCGATCGACGAGGCGCTGATGGGCGAGATCAAGGAGCTGCACGCCGCGCTGAACCCGGTGGAAACGCTGTTCGTGGTGGACGCGATGCAGGGCCAGGACGCCGTGAACACCGCCAAGGCGTTCAAGGACGCACTGCCGCTCACCGGCATCATCTTGACCAAGATGGACGGTGACTCGCGCGGAGGTGCGGCGCTTTCCGTGCGGCAGGTGACCGGCGCGCCGATCAAGTTTGCGGGCGTCTCCGAGAAGATCGACGGGCTGGAAGTGTTCGACGCCGAACGCCACGCCGGCCGCATCCTGGGCATGGGCGACATCGTCGCACTGGTCGAGCAGGTGACCGCCGGGGTCGACATGCAGGCCGCGCAGAAACTTGCCGCCAAGGTCAAGAGCGGCGAAGGATTCGACCTGAACGACTTTCTCTCGCAAATTCAGCAGATGAAGCAGATGGGTGGGCTCTCCAGCCTGATGGACAAGATG
Source organism: Ramlibacter sp. (assembly GCA_046590315.1). GTDB lineage: Bacteria > Pseudomonadota > Gammaproteobacteria > Burkholderiales > Burkholderiaceae_C > Ramlibacter. The sequence goes on from JBKJTX010000469.1 coordinate 3,051, forward strand.
CCGGCGGCCATGCAGGCCAAAGCCGGGCAGGTCGATATGGACAAGGCCGAGCGCGACATCCGGCGCAAGGAAGGCATCATCAACAGCATGACCAAGCTGGAGCGCCGCAAGCCCGACCTGATCAAGGCCACGCGCAAGCGGCGGATTGCCGCAGGTGCGGGCGTTCAGGTGCAGGAAGTGAACCGGCTGCTCAATGAATTCGACCAGATGCAGGGCATGATGAAAAAGATGAAGGGCGGCGGCCTCATGAAGATGATGAAGCGCATGGGCGCAATGAAGGGTGGGTCGCCGAAGTTGCCTTTCTAGGCCCTGCGGGCCTAGTTAAGCCTGGCGACGGGGAAGACACTTCACCGGTGATTCACGTCTGGAGCCCAGGGCCGCGATACGATCTTTGCGCGCGACGCTGCGCGGCTTGCTGGTTAACATGCAGCGCAAAGACTCCACCGACCGTTATTCAACGATAAGGATGGACATCTAGAAAGTAGTCAACCAGACGGCCCTCGTGCTCGATCAGAACCTTAGGGCATGCAATCCCAGTGCGCCTCATCTCGTCGACGATGTCTTTGGCGCGCCATTGGGCAGGAATGATCAACACCTGGGTGCTCCGCCCGATCAGGCCATCACGAAACTGGATCCGCTGACCCGCTCCAGGAACAAAGGTGCCGACTTTGTCGGCGTCGGAATCCACCACGAGTGGGAACCGGTCAGCGTCGACGCCGTACCGCTGAATGAAGGCTGCGGCCTTTCCGGTTCCTCCCCAAATTGCGACGGTTAATCCCTGGGCGGCCAGGTCATCGAGTTGCGCGCGAATCGTCACGACCGATTCGACCGCCTGGCGTTCAAATCTGAGTGCGCAATCCGCTCGGGCGGTAGCGCTGGGAGTGACGCCCAGGCGCACTAAGCCATACACCACCTCCTCGCCGTAGCCGTGCGCAAGCTCTTCGACTTCACCGCCGCGCGACAGCAAAGTTCTGAACGACTCCGTAGTGAACTGGGAGGGGTGTTCGTAATAGAAATCAGCAAGCCGCCGTGTCTCCAATGCCCGATCGATACACGGCATTTCCGCAAACAGCCATACAGGCTGCTTGTCCATCTTCGTCGTACTCCAGGCAATCTCCTCAATGAACGCCGCTGGATCCGTCAAGTGTTCGAGCACATGACGCAGCACAAGAGCGTCTGGTCGGTAGGCCGGCACGTCTTCGAGGGGTTTGAAGTACTGCGCATGGAATTCAACGCCACGCCCTGACTCGCTCGTCGCATTGGGATCGAACCCCACAAACCGACCCTCACTGTTACGGGCTGCCGCAAGTCCTCGAAGAAAATGTCCCTCGCCGCAACCAATGTCGATTACTGTCGGCGTCGCGGGCAGCTTGGCCAGCACCATGTCCCGAGTGGTCGCCAAGTGCCCTTGCCAAATGACGCCGGCGTTGAACATCCTATTTGGACTCTTCTCGTAAGGAATGTCCGCGTAAGCGAATGACCGGTTCCATACATGGGTGCACTTAGGGCATTGCACGAAATCGAGGGGATAGGTCGGCATGGCGCTCGCCTCCTCGCGGGACTTCGGCCACCCCAAGGTCGCCAAGGGCTGATTCCCCCCAGAAAAGAAAGGAGCAGCCACTGTGCAGTGGCAGACTGGGCACAACGCCGCGAGCACTGTCGAATTCATTGCGAGCCTGACCCCATCTGACGAATCATACGCATGGCTTGTTACGCAAACCGGAGGTCGCTGCCCAGTGCTGCACCATCCCGTGCAAAGCATCGTTGAAATGCGCAGCGAACAGGGGTCCATCGAAGAGCGGAGACGCCAAGGCGTGTTCGCGAAGGCGAACACGCAACACCTTCAACTTATCGATGTCGCCTGCGAACTGAACAGCTTTTCGGAGGTAATCCTCGTCTCCATCCGCGATCCAGCTAGCAAGGCCGGCATTGGCTACGACGGACTCACCAACGTGGGACAAGAACCGGTCTCCGCGGCGCGTCAGCACAGGGACCCCCATCCAGATCGCCTCCGCCGTGGTCGTCCCGCCAGGGTATGGAAAGGGGTCCAAAGCGATGTCAACGCGCCCGTAGGCCTCCAGCAGCTGGGCCCGGGGCGAGGCCCCTTCCAGTATCAATTGGCCCGGGTCTATGCCATGAGCTCCGAAACGAGATAGCGTTGCCGCTACCCCTATTGCGTCGCCGAGCTGGCGCGATTTCAAAAACAGCCGTGACCCGGGCACCGCCTTTAGCACTCGCGCCCAAAGCGCGACGACAGCGCCATTCATCTTCGCGAGATTGTTGAAGGAGCCGAAGGTCACATGGCCATGGGAGACGGCGGGTAGCGGCCCAACCGGGGTCTTCTCGAAGGGTGGAGTGAAGCAAAGGTAAGTCTTCGGAAGGTGCCATATCTGCTCGACATATTGCGACGCCTCAGCAATTGGTGTCACGTACGGATCTCCAATGAGATAGTCCATTTCGCGCATTCCGGTGGTAGCGAAATATCCCAGCCAGCTGGCCTGGATTGGTGCCGGCTTATAAGCGAACATTGGCAAACGATTGTGTCCTGTGTGGCCCGACAGATCGATCAAGATGTCAATCTCCTGGTCATGAATCAGTCGCGCAGCTGCGGCGTCGCTTTGGCCCACGATTGACGTCCACGATGAGAACATCGACTGCAGGCGCATGGTGAGGTCGTCCGCCTTCACTCGGTTGGAATAGGCAAACAACTCGACTCGGGCAGGAGCGATATTCTTGAGTAGCCCTTCCAGAAAGTAGCCCACGGGGTGATTGTGAAAATCCCCAGACACGAAACCAACTCGAAGACGTTCCTTGGTTGGATCGAGGCTCCAAGTAGAGAATTGTTTTCCGACAGGCTGTGATACCAAGTCGCCATATCGTTTCGCTAGTTCAGCTGAACTCGATGACTGCGATGTCGAAACGTAGTTCAAGGTGAAGAGCAGGGTGCTGAGCGCCGCGTGTGCCTTCGGGTTCAGCTCCAGAGCCAGTCGAAGGTGGAGTTCCGCATCAGGAAAGTTGCCCACCTCTTTCAATGCCCTGCCCAGGTTTGCATGCATCTCGGCGGACCTGGGCGCCTTTGCGACCCCAGAGCGGTAGAACGAGACGGTCTCTTCGAAGCGCCCCAGTTCCTCGCACACCATGCCCATCAATTCGTACGCTGCGGAGTCGTCAGGATGGAGTGCGAGTATGCGGCGCGCGATGTCCTCAATTTCTTGAGGTGGCCGGCGCAGCATTGCAAGCGCGCGGCCCTTATTGGCCAGAAGGAGAGGGTGGGTAGGTGCATGGGCGAGAGCTTTGTCGAAATAGGTGAGGGCAACAGCCCACGAATCGGTGTCCTTCGCCAACACGCCTAAGTTGTGCGCCACTTCGGACAATTTGGGGTTCAATGCGAGCGCGCGCTCATAGGAGCTGCGCGCCGTTCCCAGATCTCCACGGTCCTGCTGCGCCGTACCGAGGTTTGCCCAAGCTGAGGCATGGTCCGGGCTTAGTCGGACAGCAGTTTCCAACGCGGCGATCGCTTCTTCGACCTGGTAGTTTTGCCGAAGCATTTCACCGAGATTCACCATGTAGCCCACATTTCCTGGGTCATGCGACAGCGCAGTCGTCAGTGCCTGAATGGCAGACGGAAGATTATTTCGGCGACTGTGGATTGATGCCAGGGTCGCCCATGCCGTCGGCAGGTGCGGCTTCAACTCCAATGCGCCTTCCGCGTCAGGCAGGGCCAGCGGATCACCCATTCGATGACGAAGTGCTCCCCGCGCAGCCAGCGCTTCGGCAAATTCAGGCTGGATCGCAAGCGCCTGGTTCAGCGCGGCGAGCGCGGCCGCATCCTGCCGGTTAGCTGCCAGCGCCGCGCCGAGAAGAAGCGCCCCTTCGGCGCTGCCAGGATCGCGTCGCAGAGCAGCCTGAGCCGACGCAAGGGCTTCGACCGGTTTTTGCAGTCGCAATAGTGCCCG
>JBKJTX010000186.1:0-2653 GCA_046590315.1 Ramlibacter sp.
TCGAGCAAGTCATGAATGTGGCGCACACCACCGTGATTCAGGATGCCTGGGCGCATGGGCAGCGTGTCGCCTTGCATGGCTGGGTTTATGGCCTAAAGGACGGATTGCTCAAAGATCTGAACATCACGCTCGACAGCCTCGAGGGGATGGTGCCGCTGTACCGTGCCGCCATCGCGAGTGTGTCGGCGGCACCGCGTTAAAACCGCTGGCACTCGCAATCACAATCGGCCGAAATCATGTTCCCGCAACGCCTGGACTCGCCGCTCGCCTACGACATCGCCAAGGCGATGATGGATGGGTTCAACCGCCATTACCGCCTGTTTCGCACCGAGTCCGCGCGTGCCAAGCACCGCTTCGAGACTGCTGACTGGCATGGTCAGCAGCGAGCCCAGCGCGAGAGGATCGAGTTCTACGACCTGCGCGTGAAGGAAGCCACCGCGCGCCTCGAAAAGGAATTCAAGGCCGGTGAGCAAGCGATGGATGTGTGGCAACAGCTCAAGCTGCACTACATCGGCCTCCTGGTGGATCACCATCAGCCGGAGCTCGCCGAGACCTTCTTCAACTCGGTTACCACCAAGATCCTGCACCGCACGCACTTCCACAACGACTTCATCTTCGTGCGTCCGGCCGTCAGCACCGAGTACATCGAGAACGACGAATCCGCCGCGCTGCCCACCTACCGCTCGTACTATCCCACGCGCGACACTTTGGGCGACACGGTGATGCGCATCGTCGATGACTTCCAGTTGCAAAAGCCCTTCGACGACTTGTCGCGCGACGCCGGCTACGTCGTTCAGGCCATGAGTGCGCGCCTGGCACAGGTCAAGCTGCGCGCCAACTTCCAGATCCAGGTGCTGTCGTCCCTGTTCTTTCGCAACAAGGGCGCCTACATCGTTGGCAAGATCATCAACGGCTTCAACGAGATGCCGTTCGCCCTGCCGATTCTGCATAACAAGCAGGGCAGCCTGACTGTGGACACCTGCCTCTTCGGCGAGGACGACCTCCAGGGCCTGTTCAGCTTTGCGCGCGCCTACTTCATGGTCGACATGGAGATCCCGAGCGCCTATGTGCAGTTCTTGCGGTCGCTGATGCCGCGCAAGCCTCGCAATGAAATCTACAACGCGCTGGGGCTGGCCAAACAGGGCAAGACGCTGTTCTACCGCGACTACCTCGCGCATCTGCGGCACTCCAGCGACAAGTTCCGCATCGCGCCCGGCATCAAGGGCATGGTGATGCTGGTGTTCGACCTGCCCTCGTTCCCCTACGTGTTCAAGCTGATCAAGGATTACTACCCGCCGCAAAAGGACACCACGCGCGAGCAGATCAAGGGCAAGTACCTGCTGGTGAAGCAGCACGACCGCGTCGGCCGCATGGCGGACACACTGGAGTACAGCGAGGTGGCTTTCGCGCGGGATCGGTTCGAGGACGAGCTGATCGAGGAGATCCGCAAGTTCGCGCCCAGCCAGCTTCAGATATCGGCGCGCAGAAATGAGGACGGCAGCGACGGCCGCGAGGAAGTGATCATCAAGCACCTCTACATCGAGCGGCGGATGATCCCGCTCAACATCTATTTGCAGGAAGCGTTCGACGCGATCCGGGCAGCAGGCGATGGCACCATCGGCGCTGAACACGCGCAAGGACAGATCGAGCAAGCCGTGATCGAGTACGGCAACGCCATCAAGGATCTGGTGGCCGCCAACATCTTTCCCGGTGACATGCTGTGGAAGAATTTTGGTGTCACGCGCAACGGCAAGGTGGTGTTCTACGATTACGACGAGATCGAGTACATCACCACCTGCAACTTTCGCCAGGTGCCGACGCCGCGCAACGAAGAGGAAGAAATGTCGGGCGATGTCTGGTACACGGTCGGCGCGCACGATGTCTTTCCCGAAACGTTCGGCCCGTTCCTTTTGGGCAACCCTGCTGTTCGCGAGGTGTTCATGAAGCACCACGGCGACCTGCTGGAAGCGTCCTTCTGGCAAGCGCACAAGGAGCGGATTCAGGCCGGGCATGTGCACGACGTGTTTCCGTACGAGCGCGAGAAGCGTTTCGCGGCGCGCCATCGCGGCGCTGTCCTGGCCACTGATTCAATTGACTGACTTTTCCTAAAAGGAGCACACATGTCTGAATCCATCGTCATCGTTGGCGCCGCCCGTACCCCCATGGGCGGTTTCCAGGGCGACTTTTCTTCCCTCGCCGCGCACGATCTCGGCGGCGCGGCCATCAAGGCCGCTGTCGAGCGCGCCGGCGTTCCGGGAGACGCTGTGGGCGAAGTGCTGTTCGGCAACTGCCTGATGGCCGGGCAGGGGCAGGCGCCGGCGCGGCAAGCGCTGTTCAAGGCGGGCCTGCCCAAGAGCACCGGCGCCGTGACGCTCTCGAAGATGTGCGGTTCGGGCATGAAGGCCGCGATGTTCGCGTACGACATGCTCCTGGCCGGCACGCACGAGGTGATGGTCGCCGGCGGGATGGAAAGCATGACCAACGCGCCGCACCTCTTGCTGAAAGGGCGCAGCGGCATTCGCATCGGCCACGATCGCATCTATGACCACATGATGCTGGACGGCCTGGAAGACGCCTACGAAGCCGGCCGCTCGATGGGCACCTTCGGCGAGGAGTCCGCCACCAGATACAACTTCACGCGCGAGGCGCAGGA
>JBKJTX010000238.1:0-6996 GCA_046590315.1 Ramlibacter sp.
GTTGCTGGTCGGCGGGCCGCTGCCGCAACGCGTTCGGCTGGACGACGTCATCGACCAGATCCGGCTGCTATGCACGGTGTACGACCCCGTGACGGGCCGCTACCGCGTTGACTACTCGCTGGCGCTGGAAGCCGCCGGCGGCCTGACCTTCATTCTGGCGGTGGCGTTTTACCTGCTCGGCGAATGGCGCTCGCGACGCAGTGCACGCCGCCTCTCGCTCGGCGGCTGAACATGAGTCGTGTCCTCGCCGGGTCGGGCCAACTGCTGCTGTACGGTCTGTTCGCGCTTGTGATCGGCGTCTTTTCCGGCTGGCCGGTTTACCGACCGCTGCCAGCGGACCAGGCGGTGCTCAAGGTCAGCTTCATTCACCACGGGCAGCGGGTCACCGATTGCCGGCCACTGAACGTCGGAGAACTTGCGAAACTGGCGCCCAACATGCGGACCCCCATGAAGTGCGAACGGGAACGTTCCGCCGTCACGATCGAGGTCGACCTCGACGGCGTCACGGTGTATCGGCAAGTCGCCGCGCCTGCGGGACTGTCGCGCGACGGCGCATCGTCGGTCTACCACCGGCTGCAGGTGCCGGCCGGGCCGCACCGCATCGCTGTGCGACTGCAAGACAAGGCCGCGCCGGGACCGTTCAAGTACACCCGCGATGCGCAGGTCGACCTCAAGCCGGCGCAGATCCTGGTGATCGACTTCGACCCGGAAAAAGGAGGCATCACCTTGTCATGAACGCTTCGCCCGCAACTTTTCGCCCGCCGCCGATCCGCGTCGCGGTGCCCGCCCTCCCGGGCGCCGAGTACCGGCTTGCACTGCCCAATGACGCGAGATTGAAACTGGCGCGCGGTTGGCTGTGGCTGGGGCTGGCCGCCCTGATAGGCTCGGGCCTGTTTTCGGCGTTGCTGGTGTTGTCCCGCACGCCCGGCCTGAACCTGCTGCTGCCGTTGGCCGATTTCTTCCACGTCGCCCTGGTGGTGCATGTGGATCTCTCCGTGCTGGTCTGGTTCCTGGCCCTTGCAGGCATGCTTTGGAGCCTGAACGGTTCGCGCGGGCGACTGGGCTGGGGCTGGCTGGCATGGGGCCTCGCGTGCGCCGGCGCGGCCGCGATGGCACTGTCGGCCTTCGTTGGCGGCGGCGAGGCCATCATGGCGAACTACATTCCGGTGCTCACCGCTCCCTTGTTCATCCTCGGGTTGCTGGTGTTCGCTGTCGGCGTTGGCCTGCTGGTCCTGCTGAGCCTTCTCAACGCACCCAAGCCGGGCTCCGATTTCGACGGCTGCGGCGCGTTGCGGTTCGGCCTGAATTGCGCGGCGGTGGCGACGGCCATTGCGCTGCTGGCCTTCGCCTGGTCGTATGCGGCGTTGCCTTCGACCCTCGACGGCAAGGCCTATTACGAGATCCTGTTCTGGGGCGGCGGGCATGCGCTTCAGTTCACCTGGACTTTATTGATGCTGGTCGCGTGGTTGTGGCTGGCGGGTGAATGCGGCGCGCGCGTTCCGCTCAGTCCGCGTGTGACGATGCTGATGTTCGCGCTCGCGCTGGCCAGCGTATTCGTCACGCCCTACGCCTACCTGGCGCACGATATCGCCTCGGTCGAGCATCGCACGTTGCTGACCTGGGCGATGCGGCTGGGCGGCGGCGTCGCGATACTGCCGATCGGCCTGGCGGTGGTGTTCGCGTTATGCACCGCGCCGCGTCCTGACGCCGTGGCCCGGCCACTGCGTGCCGCGCTGCTGTCCTCGGTGACGTTGTTCGCCGCAGGCGGCGTGATCGGCATCTTCATCACCGGCAGCAACGTGCGCATTCCTGCGCACTACCATGGCTGCATCGTCGGCGTGACACTGGCGCTGATGGGCGTGGTCTACAAGGTGCTGCCCGCACTGGGCTATCTCGCGCCCCAGGGCCGGCTGGCCCAAGGGCAGCCGTGGCTTTATGCGGCCGGCCAGCTGATGCACATCCTGGGGCTCGTGTGGTCGGGCGGGTATGGTGTGCAGCGCAAGGTCGCGGGTGCCGAGCAGGTGCTGCGCAGCCCGGCCGAGATTGCCGGCATGGGCCTGATGGGCCTGGGGGGAGCGATCGCGATCGTCGGTGGCCTGCTGTTCATCGTGGTCGTGCTGCGCGCCATGCGCCGGCCCGCCGTGACGCGCAGCGTGCTGCAAGCGGTGCGATGCTGAAACCGCTGCAATCGCTGCTGCAACGGCTGTTCATGCGCGTGGACGCGCTGTTCAATGCCGCTTTTGGGGATCGGCTGAATCCGCTGTACCACCTGGGCGCGATTAGCTTTTTCCTGTTCTGGGTGGTGGGCGCGAGCGGGCTGTACCTGTTCGTCTTCTTCGAGACCGGGGTGGCCGAGGCCTACCTCTCGGTCGAGGCGCTGACACACGGCCAGTGGTTCGCGGGCGGCATCTTGCGCAGCCTTCACCGCTACGCCTCGGACGCGATGGTGGTCACCATGTTCGTGCACCTGCTGCGGCATTTCGCCTTCGACCAATACCATGGTTTTCGCTGGTTCTCCTGGGTCACCGGCGTGGCGTTGATCTGGCTGGTCTATGCATCCGGGATCAACGGCTTCATGCTGCCGTGGGATCGTTTGGCGCAGTTCGTGACCGTCGCAAGTTTCGAATGGCTGGACTGGTTGCCCAGCTTCGGCGGCACGCTGATGCGCAACTTCATTCATCCCGCCAGCGTCAACGACAGGTTCTTTTCGCTGCTGTCATTCGTGCACGTCGGCCTGCCTCTGCTGGTGCTGCTGATGATGTCGGTGCACGTGCAGCGCGTGCCCAAGGCGCGCACGGTCCCGCCCAGACCGATCGGCTGGAGCATGCTGGCGGCCCTGCTGGCGCTCTCGCTCGCCCGGCCGGTGCTGAGCCAGGGTGGTGCGGCCGACCTGGGCACCGCCGTTCAAAGCCTGCAGCTCGATTGGTTCTACCTGGCGCTGCTGCCGCTGATCAATGGATGGCCGCTGGGTCAGGTGTGGACGCTGGCCGTCGGTGGTACCGCGTTGCTGCTCGTGTTGCCGTGGTGGCCGCCAAAGTTCCGACGTGCGCAAAAACACCAGCATCGGGCGGTGGTGCATCGCGCCGACGGGTTCGAGACCCAGCTCCAGCTGCGCGAAGGCGAGACACTGCTGGAAGCGGGACTGCGCGTCGGACTGGCTTTGCCTTACGAGTGTCGCAGCGGCGGCTGCGGCCTGTGCCTTTGCCGCGTCACGCAAGGCAGCGTGGAGCACAGGCCCTACCAGCGCGGTGCCTTGCCAGACTCGCTCAGGGCGCAGGGCAGGGCGCTGCTGTGCTGCGCCCTGCCCGTGGGCGACGTGGTGATCGAGATCGAGTCGCCAGTAGGGGATGGCGCTGCTGCCGCGGTGCACACGGGCCGCGTGGCAGCGCTGGAGCCCCTGGCCCCGGACGTGATGCGGGTGCTGATCGCACTACCCGACAACCGGCCGATTGCCTTCCGCGCCGGGCAGTACATCAACATCCTGCTGGACGACGGCCAGCGGCGGGCGTTTTCGTTCGCCAATCCGCCGCACGAGAACGCCCAGATCGAGCTGCATGTCAGGCGCATCGCCGGCGGGCGCTTCACCGGCCATGTGTTCGAGGGCATGCAGCTGGGCGACACGCTGCGCTTCGAGGGGCCGCTGGGCAGCTTCGTGCTGCAGGAGAGTACCGGCCCGCTCCTGTTCGTCGCCGGTGCGACCGGTTTCGCGCCGGTCAAAAGCATCCTCGAGGACGCTTTCCACCGCGGCGTTCAGCGGCCAATGCGACTGTACTGGGGTGGGCGACGGCGGCAAGACCTGTACCAGCTCGATCTGGCGGAAGGCTGGCAGAGCCGGCATGGCAACTTTCAGGTGGTTCCGGTGCTCTCGCGTCCCCAGCCCCAGGACGCCTGGAGTGGTCGCGTCGGCCGGGTGCATGAAGTGATGCTGGCCGACTTCGGCGACCTGGCGGGCTACGAGGTTTACGTTTGCGGCTCGCTCAGGATGGTCGAGGCGGCCGTGCCGGCATTCATGGCGCAGGGCCTGGGGGAAGATGCTTGCTTCACCGACGCTTTCCTGCCCGCTGCCGCGCCCGGCGGTCAGGCCACGTAAACCAGCACCGTGAGAAAGTGGCAGGCACTGCCGCCCATGACGAACAGGTGCCACACGCCATGGCCGTGTCGCACCTTGTGTTCGGTGGCATAGAACAGGATTCCGGCGGTGTAGCAGCAGCCCCCGGCCACCAGCCAACCACTCCTCATGGAAAGCTGGCCAGCGTAGGTTTTTTGGGCCTCCAGGGTGTTGAGCCAACGCAAGTCACGGTTCGCTTGACGAAGATCAGTTCGGGGTTGATGCGTCCGCGTAGCATGGATCGACATCACAAGGGATCGCAATGAAATCAACCTACCTTCTTATTCTCGCGCTCGCACTGACTGCAGATGATGATGGATCGGTTGCCGGGTGAAGTGAAGTGAAACTCGCATTTTTGGGTGCCGCGGGCACCGTGACTGGATCGAAGACGCTCGTCACCCATGACGGCAAGCGGTTACTGGTCGATTGCGGGCTGTTCCAGGGCTACAAGAACCTGCGCTCCATGAACTGGGAAGACTTTCCGTTCGATCCGAAACTGCTCGACGCAGTCGTCCTGACGCACGCGCACCTGGATCATTCCGGGGCCTTGCCGTTGCTGGTGAAGCGCGGTTTTACCGGCCCGGTATTTGCGACGCCGTCCACGATTGACGTCTGCGGCGTCCTGCTCCCTGACAGCGGCAGGTTGCAGGAAGAAGACGCGGAGTATGCCAATCGCCGCCAACGCACCAAGCACGCACCAGCGCTGCCGTTGTACACCGAGCAAGATGCCGACCGCGCCTTGCGCCAGTTGCGGCCTCTTCCCTTTGAAGAGCCATCCGGAAGCATCGCAGGCATGCGGCTGCGGCTGCGGCACGCGGGCCACATCCTCGGCGCGAGTTCGGTGGAGCTTATCGCGGGCGAAACCACTGTGCTCTTTTCGGGCGACCTGGGGCGGCCTGACGACGCCATCATGCGGGCGCCGGCGCCCATCGAGCGCGCGGACCACATCGTGGCCGAGTCAACCTATGGCGACCGGCTGCACGAGTCGTCGAATGCCGAGCTGCTGCTGGGCCAAGTCATCGTGCGTACGGCGGCGCGGGGCGGGATCGTGGTGATTCCCGCGTTTGCGGTCGGACGGGCGCAGGCGCTTCTATACACAATCTGGCGCCTCAAGCAACGTTCTGAAATTCCGGACTTGCCCGTCTACCTGAACAGCCCGATGGCCATCGACATGACGGATATCTACCATCGGCACCGCGCGGAGCACCGGCTGTCCCTCGAGGAATGCGCCGGGATGATCGGGGTCGCAACGATGGTTCGCACTACAGAGGAGTCGCGCGCGTTGGTCGCGCGGCGCCAGCCTGCCGTGATCATTTCCGCCAGCGGCATGGCCACCGGTGGGCGAGTTTTGCACCACCTCAAGGCGCTTGCGCCGGACCCGCGCAATGCGATCGTCTTTGCCGGATTCCAGGCCGGCGGCACCCGCGGCGGCCGCATCGTGGCGGGCGAGCGCAGCATCCGGATCCACGGGGAGGACGTCGCGGTGAACGCCGAGGTCGTGTCGCTGCCCGGCATGTCTGCCCACGCGGATGCGGAGCAAATCGTTCAGTGGCTCAAGACGGCGCCCAACCCTCCGCGCGGCATCTACCTTAACCACGGCGAACCGGCTGCAGCCGATGCGCTGCGGCAGCGCATCGAACGCGAACTGGGTTGGCCGGCCTCCGTGCCCCGGCTCGGACAAAGCGTGGAGCTCGCATGACGGAGGCGGCCGGCTTGCGATTGCGGCCGCTCGGGATCGACACGCAGCAGGAATTCGTCATCTACATGCAGCGCGACTGCCACGTCTGCCGCTCCGAAGGGTTCGAAGCCCAGACGCGAGTCGAGGTCAATTTGCGCGAGCGCCGCATCATCGCCAGCATCAACCTGGTGGACGCCAACCTGTTAGCGCCAGACGAAGTCAGCCTCTCGATCAGTGCCTGGCTGAAACTGGCGGCTACCGCCGGCGACACCGTCACGGTGGCGCACGCGCCGACACTCGATTCGCTCAGCGCGATGCGCTCCAAGATCTACGGCCACCGGCTGGAGGCCCCGGCGCTGAACGCGATCATGGGGGACATCGCTGGCGGCCGCTATTCCGAGCTGCACATCGCCGCTTTCCTCGCAGCCTGCGCTGGTGGCCGCATGGATCTCCAGGAGACGATCGACCTGACCGGGGCAATGGTCGCTGTGGGCGATCGCATTGACTGGGGGCGCACACCCATCGCCGACAAGCACTGCGTCGGGGGCCTGCCTGGCAACCGCACGACGCCCATCGTGGTCGCCATCGCGGTGGCAGCGGGGTTGACCATGCCCAAAACATCCTCCCGCGCAATCACCTCTCCGGCGGGCACGGCGGATGTCATGGAAACGCTGACCCGTGTCGATCTCGACGTGCCAGAAATGCGGCGAGTCGTCGAACAGGTCGGCGGCTGTTTTGTCTGGGGCGGCGCCCTGAGCCTGAGTCCGGCCGACGACCTGCTGATCCGGATTGAGCGGCCGCTTGACCTCGACAGCGATGCGCAGCTCGTCGCCTCCGTGCTGTCCAAGAAGATTGCCGCAGGGGCGACCCACGCGCTGATCGACATTCCGATGGGGACGACTGCAAAGGTGCGCAGCGACGCGGACGCGGATCGCGTGCAGACGTTGCTGCAACTGGTTGCGGCTGCTCATGGATTGCAGCTGCGTGTCTTGCGCACCCACGGCTCGCAGCCGGTGGGGCAGGGGATCGGGCCGGCGCTGGAGGCACATGACGTCCTGGCGGTGCTGCGGGGTGCGGCGGCGGCGCCGGAAGACCTGCGCATGCGCTCACTGATGCTGGCGGGTGAGCTGTTGGAATTCTGCGGCCACAGCAAACCAGGGGCTGGAATGGCTGAGGCCACGCGCTTATTGGACATCGGGGCAGCCTGGAC
>JBKJTX010000464.1:0-2749 GCA_046590315.1 Ramlibacter sp.
GCACGCACGGCATCGGGCGTGAGGCCGCTGCGCGCCGTGACGCGGTCCACTTGCGTTTGCGCAGCGCAGTCCACAACCAGCACCTTGTCCAGCTGTTGTCGCCAGCGCCCCGACTCCACCAGCAGCGGGATATCGAACACGACACAGCGCGCGCCCGCGTCCTGCGCCGCTTGCACCTGGCGCGCGCTTTCCGCACCGACCAGCGGATGGATGATCTCTTCCAGCCGCTTGCGCACTTGAGGATCCGCATACGCGTGGTCACGCATGCGCGCGCGATCCAGCGCGCCGTCGGGCCCGATGAAGTCCGCACCGAAGCGCAGCCGGATGGTCTCGATTGCAGCGCCGCGGGTCGCGGTGGTGTTGCGCGAGATCGCGTCCGCGTCGATCATTGCGGCGCCGAGCTCGCTCAGCATCCGCAAGACAGTGCTCTTGCCGCTGCCGATGCCGCCGGTGAGGCCGATGCGCACCATGCTGCGAGCGTGCGGTTAGAGGCCCACGGCCTGCAACATGGCCGCGGGGCCGAAGATCATCGCCGTCAGGCCGGCGCCCGCAAGGAAGGGGCCGAAGGGCACGTAGCCGCCCTCACGCAAGCCGCTGGAGAATTTCATGGCGATGCCTGTGACAGCGCCGATGACGGACGCCATCAGGATGATGGGAATCAGGGCCTGCCAACCGAACCACGCGCCGATAGCGGCGAACAACTTGAAGTCGCCGTGGCCCATGCCTTCTTTGCCGGTCGCCAGCTTAAAGGCTTGGTACACCAGCCAGAGCGACATGTACCCCGCGACCGCGCCCCAGAGGGACTGGCCGAGCGGCAGCGGTGTCCAGCGCAGGGCCGCGCAGATGAGGCCAGCCCACATGAGAGGCAGCGTGATGTCGTCGGGCAATAGTGTGGTGTCCCAGTCGATCATGGCCAGCGCGACGATTGCAGCGGAGAACAGGCACCAGGCAGCCCCTTCCGGGGTGACCCCCCAGCGGTGAATGCAAAAGAAGAACAGCAAGGCAGTGGCGATCTCGACCATCGGGTAGCGCAGGCCAATCGAAGTTCCGCAGTCGGAGCATTTGCCGCGCAGCACCAGCCAGCTGAGCACGGGCACGTTTTCATACCAGCGGATGATGTGCCCGCACTGGCGGCAACGCGATCGCGGCACCATCAGGTTGAATGTTTCCGCCGGCGGCGCTTCCTGGCCGGTCGCCTCGGCGCACTCCGCTGCCCATCCCTGCTCCAACATCTTGGGCAGGCGGTAAATCACCACATTGAGGAAACTGCCGACGAGCAGGCCCAGCACGCCGGCGATGCCGGCATCCACCCACGCAGACACGAACATCAGACGACCTGGCCGAGCTTGAAGATCGGCAGGTACATCGACACCACGATGCCGCCGATGAGGCCGCCCAGAAACACGATGATGATAGGTTCCATCAGACTTGACAGGCCCTCGACCATGTCGTCGACCTCAGCCTCATAGAAGTCTGCCGCCTTGCCGAGCATGTGGTCCAGCGCGCCCGATTCCTCGCCGATCGCGCACATCTGCAGCACCATGGAGGGAAACACGTTGGCGTTGGTCATTGCGGCAGTGAGGCTGGTGCCGGTGGAAACTTCCATCTGGATCTTCTCGGTTGCCATCGCGTACACCGAGTTGCCCGAGGCGCCGCCGACCGAATCCAGCGCTTCGACCAGTGGCACGCCCGCCGCGAACATGGTGGAGAGCGTTCGGGTCCAACGGGCGATGACGGACTTATAGACGAGGTTCCCGAAGATCGGGATCTTGAGCATCAGCCGGTCCATGAACATCTGGACTTTTTCACTGCGCTTCCACGCCTGCATGAAGAAGTAGAAGCCGCCGCCGATGGAGCCGAAGATCAGCCACCAGTACTTCACGAAAATCTCGCTCAACGCGATGACAAACAGCGTCGGCGCGGGCAAGTCGGCGCCGAAAGAGCTGAACACTTCCTTGAAGGCGGGAATCACGAAGATCATGATCACCGCGACCACGACAAACGCAACCACCACCACGGAAATGGGGTACATCAGCGCCGACTTGATCTTGGACTTGATGGCCTCCGTCTTTTCCATGTAGATGGCCAGCCGGTCCAGCAGCGCCTCCAGGATACCGGCTGCTTCACCGGCCTCGACCAGGTTGCAGTAGAGGTTGTCGAAATACAGCGGGTACTTGCGGAAGGCGGCAGAGAGGGAGGTGCCGGTTTCCACGTCGGTGCGCACATCGTTCAACAGCTTGGCGACGCTCGCGTTGGGGTTGCCCCGGCCCACAATGTCGAAGGACTGCAGCAGCGGCACGCCGGCCTTCATCATGGTGGCGAGTTGGCGCGTGAAGATCGCGATGTCTTTGGGCCTGATCCTGGCGCCCGAGCGCATGCGGCGCTTCTTTACCTTGGTGGGCGTCACGCCCTGGCGGCGTAGCGCCGCCTGGACCTGGTTCTCGCCGGCCGCGCGCGTCTCGCCCTTGACCTGCTTGCCGTTGCGGTCACGGCCTTCCCATTCGAAGACGAACTCCGTGACTTTGGTAGCGGCTGCCGTGGCCATGCGATGACTCCTCTAAACCCGTTGATCGTTATACATTGGTGCAGCCCAGCACTTCTTCCAGCGAAGTGACCCCCAGCTTGACCTTGGACAGGCCCGACGTGCGCAGGCTCCTGACCCCTTCGACTTCGGCTTGCTTCGCGATGTGGAGCGCGCTGCCGTCGGCCAGGATGATGCGCTGGATGTCTTCGCTGATTGGCATCACCT
>JBKJTX010000320.1:0-7555 GCA_046590315.1 Ramlibacter sp.
GCGGCGATGCGTCGCGCCGCCTTTTCGTGTGCGCTGTAGCGGTAACCGTGCATGAATACGATGGCGACGCTGCACAAGCCCTGGCCGTGCGCCGCCTGCAGTTCGTCACGCAACTTCGACTCGTCCAGCGGCTGGATCATCTCGCCGCGGGCGCCCACCCGCTCGTGGGCTTCAATCACTGTCGAGTACAGCAGCTCGGGCAAAACGATATTTCGATCGAAAAGGCGCGGGCGGTTTTGATACGCGATGCGCAGGGCATCGCGAAAACCGTGGGTCGTGACCAGCAGCGTCGGCTCGCCTTTGCGCTCGAGCAGCGCATTGGTAGCTACCGTGGTCCCCATCTTCACGCACTCCACCTGCTCGGGCGTCACTGGCTCTCCCGCCTTCAACCCCAACAGGTGACGAACGCCCGCCACCGCCGCGTCGCGGTATTGCTCCGGGTTGTCGGAGAGCAGCTTGTGCGTGAGCAGGCTGCCGTCGGGGCGCCGGGCCACGATGTCGGTGAAGGTGCCGCCCCGATCAATCCAGAACTGCCAACGCCTGGCGGGGGTGAGTGGTGCTTGGTCCTGCATATGTGAATGTGTCTTCAAGTCAATGTAGCGCGAGCGGCAGGGTCTGTGTTACTGCGTGTAGTAGGGAACGAAAATATTGTTGGCCTCGTTGCCAACCGATCGTATCCATTCCCTGGAGAACTTCTCGCCCAGCCGCTTGATCTCCTTGTCGAAGTCGCCTGAAGCGCGTTCGACCTTAATGCCGTGGGTCCGCAACTCGTTCGTCGAGTCCAGCATCACCGACTGGCTCTTGGCCCAGCCGCGGGTTTCTGCGGAAGCGGCAGCCTGCAGCACAGCCTTCTGCGCGGCAGGCTTGAGGCTGTTGAACGCCTTGGCGTTGACAAACACGATGTTCTTGGGGAACCAAGCGTTTATTTCGTAGTAGTACTTGATCGGCCCCCACACCTGGTTCTCCACGCCGGTGACGGCGGACGTGATCATGGTGTCCATGCGACCCTCGGTCAACGCCTTGTTCACATCCACCATTGCCACATCCACCGGTACCGCCTTCATGTATTCGGCGATGCGCACCGTGGTCTGGTTGTAGGTGCGCATCTTCGTGCCGGCGAAGTCCGCGGAGCCGCGGATGGACTTGTTGGCAAAGAGGCCCTGCGGCGGCCACGGCACCGCATACAGCGTCTTCAAGCCACGCGCCGCCAGGTGTTTCTCGATCAGCGGCCGCTGCAGTTGCCACATGCGCTGCGCGTCGGCATAGCTGCTCACTACGAACGGGATGGAATCGGCGCCGGCGATGGGAATTTCCTTGGCCAGGCTGGTCATGATGGTTTCGCCGGCTTGGGCTTTCCCGTCCTCTACGGCCTGACGGATTTCGTTGAGCTTAGCCAGCGAGTTGTTCGGGTGCACCTCGATTTTCAATTCACCCGCAGTCGCTTCTTCCACTTCGCGGGCAAACTGGAAAAGATTCTGCGTGTGGAAGGACTCCGCGCGGTAGCCTGTGGCGAGTTTCCACTGCACCGTGGCAGGGCTTTGGGCATTTTGGGCGTGCGCCGCCCCGACCGCGAAAATCGCGGCAATCAGCAAGACTTTCATGTGAACTCCTAACGAGAGGAACGTCTGTTGTGTGGACGCACGGGACCTATCCCTTGAGATCGGTCACGAACATCTTGCCCGGCGCATGTGTGATGCACAGCGGCAAGCGGCTTTTCTGGGCCACCCACTGCGGCGTGACGCCGCATGCCCAGAACATGGGGATTTCATCGTCTTCGATGCTGACCGCATCACCGTAGTCCGGACGCGCGATGTCGGCGATGCCGAGCGCTTGCGGATTGCCGATATGAACGGGCGCCCCATGCGCCACTTCGAACCGGCCAGAAATCTCCGTCACCCGGGCCACGTCGCGGCTCTTGATCGGGCGCATGCTCACCACCATCTCGCCCTCAAAGGGTCCCGCGCCTTCGCAGGCGACGTTGGTACGGTACATGGCGACATTGCGACCCTGCTCCACGTGGCGCAGGGGAATGCCGGCCTCGGCCACCGCCGCTTCGAACGAGAAGCTGCAGCCGATGAGAAAACTCACGAAGTCGTCCTGCCACAAGTCGGCCACGGCGTCACGCTCGCCGGTGAGTTCACCGGCGCGATAGATCCGGTAGCCTGGGATATCGGTCGCGATGTCGGCGCCGGGCGCGCACTTGGGCTGCCTCGCGCCGGGCTCCATCACCTCGATCAGCGGGCAGGGCTTGGGGTTGCGCTGACAGAACAGCAGGAAGTCAAAAGCGAACTGCTGCGGCACGATCATCAAATTGGCTTGCAAGAAGCCGGGCGCGTGCCCCGATGTCGGTTGCTTGAAGCGCCCCTCGCGCGCGGCCAGGCGCAGGGTCTGGGGCTGGGAAACAATCGAAGTCATAGGTGTGTGGCTCGAACTGTTCTAGAGCCCGAGGTAGGCCTTCTTGATCCGCTCGTCGTGCAGCAGGTCGTGCCCCTTGCCCTGCATGACGATGCGGCCGGTCTGGATGACGTAGCCATGGTGCGCGATGGACAGCGCCTTCTGGAGGTTCTGCTCGACCAGCAGGATCGACACGCCCGTCGCGTTCACTTGCTGGATCACTTCCAGCACGCGGGTCACAAATTTGGGTGCGATGCCCCACGTCGGTTCATCGAGCATGAGGAGCTTGGGCCGCGCCATGAGGCCGCGCGCGATGGCCAGCATCTGCTGTTCACCGCCGCTCATGGTGCCGGCCAATTGCGATTCCCTCTCCTTCAGGATCGGGAACAACGCGAACATCTGGTCGACGCCGTCGGCCACCTCGTGCCTGTCATTGCGGGTGAATGCGCCCAGTTCCAGATTGCGACGTACGGAAAGGCGCGGGAAGAGCCGCCGACCCTCGGGCACCAGCGACAAGCCCATCGGCACGCGCTTGTGCGCCGGTGTGGCGTGGATGGCCTCGCCGTTGAAGTTGATGGTCCCTGCGTCGGCGGCGTTGAGGCCCGCCACCGCCCGCAGCGTGGTCGATTTGCCGTTGCCGTTGCCCCCCACCAGCGCGACGATCTGGCCCGCCGGGACCGTCAGAGTCACGTCGGAGATCGCCAGCACGCGGCCGTAGCTCGACTTGAGGTTCTTGATTTCCAGCATCCCAGAGCCCGGCCGGCCGCCCGTAGGGCTCTGGCCACCCCCGCGGGGGGCAGCGATCGAAGAGAGCGTGGGGGTCATGTTCCGTCCCCCAGGTAGGCCGAGATGACCGCGGCATTGTTCGAGACTTCCTGCGGCGTTCCCTCGGCGATCTTGCTGCCACGATCCAGCACGACGATCTTGTCGGCGATGGGCATGATGCCTTCCAGCACGTGTTCGACAATGAGGCAGGCAATGCCGCGCTCGCGGATCCGCAAGACGACGTCCACCGCTTCCTTCACCTCAGACGGGTTGAGCCCGGCCATCACCTCGTCCATGAGCAACACGCGCGGATTGATCGCCAGGGCGCGGGCCACGGCCAGACGGCGCTGCTCGCTGATGGTCATGCTTCCGGCGGGCTTGTCAGCCAGGCGGTCGAGATTGACGAAGACCAGCCACTGCATCGCCGCTTCACGCGCGGCCGACACCTTGTGCTGCGACAGCATCGCTGCGGCCATGACGTTCTCGCAGGCTGTCATGCTGGTGAAGGTGCGGGCGATCTGAAACGTGCGGCCGATGCCGGCGCGCGCACAGGCTTCCGGCGGCCGGCCGGCGATGTCCTGTCCCCCCAGCGTGATGGTGCCCGAGGTGGGCGCGAAGTAGCCGGCGACGCAGTTGAAGAGCGTGGTCTTGCCCGCGCCGTTGGGGCCGATCAGGCCAACGATCTGGCCGCTGTCGACCGTGAACGTCACGTCCTGGTTCGCCGTGAGGCCGCCGAAACGCTTGCTGACGTTGCTGACCTCGAGCAGTTTCATCGCGCCTCCAGCGGGGTGGATTTACTCCCTCCCCCAGCGGGGGAGGGAGTGAAAAGCGTGCGCCACCAGCCGACGATACCCGCGGGGTAAAACACTGCCACGGCGATGATCAGGCTCGCGTAGAGGATGGTGTCGGTGCCGCGGCCGGACCCACCGAACACGATGCGGGTGAATTCCTCGATCGTGGTGAGCACCACCGAGCCGATCACCGGGCCAAACAGCGTTCCGACGCCACCGAGAATGGACACCAGCGCCATCTTGATCGAAAGCGATGTGGACAACACCGAGTTCGGGTCGATGTACAGTTCCTTCTGTGCATACAGACTGCCGCCAAGAGCCGCGAAGAAGGCGCTCACCGACAAGGCAATCTGCTTGTAGCGCGCGATGTTCACGCCGATGCTGCGTGCCGCATCGGGCTCGTCCTTGATGGCGCGGAAGTAGTAGCCCAGATAGCTGCGCTCGATCCAGGCGTTGACACCTAACGTGATGAGCAGCAGGCCCAGCGCCAGCCAGTAGTACGGCAATTTGGTGGCGAAATTCATCCAGACCCAGCCGGTCTTCGCCATTGGCACGTACAGCCCTACCGCCGCGCCGCCATAGTCCCATTCGGTGAAGAATATCTGCACCAGTTCGGCCACGGCGATGGTCGCCATCGCGAAGTAGTGGCCCTTCAGGCGAAAGCACGACCAGCCGAACGCCAGGCTCAAAGCAGCGGCGACAACACCGCCGGTGACCATGCCAACCCAGGGACTGATCCCAAATTTCACCAGCAGCAGCGTGGAGGTGTAGGCGCCCAAGCCAACAAACGCGGCATGGCCGAGCGACACCTGGCCGGCGTAGCCGCCGACGATGTTCCATGACACGCCGAGCTGCGCTGCCATCAGAACCAGGATCGCAAGATTCAAGTGCGAGCTGTCCAGAACAGCGGGAAGCGCCAATGCCACGGCCAGCCCGACGACGGGAAGGGCAAACTGCTTCATGCTTTCCCCAACAGGCCTTGGGGCCGGAACATCAGAACGCCGAGGAACAGCACCAGCACGATGGCGAGTTTGTACTGCGGTCCGAGCAGCAACCCACCCATCACTTCAATGACGCCGACCAGAATGCCGGCGGCAAAGGCGCCCGTTACGCTGCCAAAGCCGCCCAGGTTGACCACGACGAATGCCAGCAGGATGAACGTTGCACCGACGTCCGGGAAAATCGGGAAGAACGTGGCCAGCAGTCCCGCGGCGGCGCCGGCACAAGCCGCGCCTATTCCCCAGGCCAGAGAGAACATCTTGTGCGAGTCGATGCCCATCAGACGCGCCGCATCCTTGTCCGCGGCCGTCGCTTCCAATGCGGCGCCCAGCTTCGTGTGGTTAAGGAAGTACCAGATGACGCCCGTCACCACCACCGCGCCCAGGCCCGCCACCAACTGCGGTTTGCCCAACTGCAGGCCCAACAGCTGGACGCTGCCGGAGACCGAGGAGTTCTCGATTGAACGGAAATCCGGCTTCCACAGGAACTGAGCCACGCCGCGCAGCAGGTACATGAGCCCAAACGTGGTGAATATCTGCGACAACATGGGGGCGTCGGTGATGCGAACGATCACCAGCTTGTAGAGCAGCACGCCGAACGCGAACAGCATGAGAACCGTGAGAGGCAGGGTGAGCAGCGGGTCGAGGGCGTACAGCGCGAACAGCCAGAAGGCCGAGTACATGCCGAGCATCAGGAACTCGCCGTGGGCGAAGTTCACGATGTCCATGACGCCAAAAATCATCGTGAGCCCGATGGCCACCAGGGCGTAGATGAGACCGATCAGCACGCCCGAGGCAAGCGTCTGCAGCAAGATGTCGGCGGTCATGGCGTACTGCTTGTTCGATGCGCGTTTACTTGCGCTGGTCCCACTTGGGCATCGGCCAGATCACGTCACGCGCGGCCATGTTGAACGGCCACACAGTGTTGTACTTGCCGTCCACGATCTGCACCAGGATGCCTTGGCCCAGCGTGTTCTGACCCGTCGCGTCGAACTTCACGCCCTTCCACGGCATGATCAGGTTCTTGCCTGGGATGTCGGTGGCCACCAGCGCCTTGCGAATGGCTTCCGGATCGGTGGAGCCGGCGCGATTCATGGCGTCCGCGAGGACCATGAGCCCGGTGAACGTGCGCGACGAGTTGCCCGTGAAGTTGATCTTGTACTTGCTGTTGAAGAGGTCGTTCACCTGCTTGATCAACGGGTTGGTCTTGGCCAGATCGAGCGCCCAGACTTCGCGCGTGATCACGTATTCGGCGTCTTTGCCCAACGTCTTGATGAACTCGGTGTCGGTGAAGCCGGCGTTGTTCGCCAGGATCATGTCGGGCGAGAAGCCAAGCTCCTTGTACGTCTTCATCGACAGGATCGCGTCCGGCGTATAGGACGACTGCAGCACCAGGTTCGGGTTGGCGGCTTTGAGCGACTGCACTTCGGAGGTGAGCTGCGTCGTCTTGGAAGGGTAGGAGATTTGCTTGACCAGCTCGTATTTGAAGTCGGGCGCCAGCTTGGCCTGCAGCTTGCCGCTTTCGGTGCCCCACAGACCGTTCTCATTGAGAGTGACGATGCGGCCCGGCTTGATGCCCTTCTTGGCTTCCAGCTCGCGCAGAAAGTCGAAGGCGTTGTGCACGAAAAGATCGTCGTGCGGCGTGGTGCGGAAGAACCACTTCATGCCGCGTTGGGTCAGCGAGGCCGAAGACGACTCGGGATTCAGGAACGGCACGCCCGCGCGTTCGGCCACCTGGCTCGCGGTGGCAGTGACGGCGCTGTTGTAGGCACCGACGATCGCCACAACTTTTTCCTGCGTGATCAAGCGCTCGGCTTCGCTGGCGCCGGTCTGCGGATTGGCCTGATGGTCAGCGAAGATCAGTTTGATCTTGGCACCTTTTAAGTTAGGCAGGCCCTTGCCCGCGGAGAACGGCAGGTCGGCAATGCCCGGCGTGCCGTTGTTGATGATGTCTGCCGCGAGTTCGAGCGCGTTGCGTAATTCGCCGCCCACGGAGGCGGAGGGGCCAGTCAGCGGATAGATCACGCCGATGCGAATCTCCTGCTGCTGGGCGTGCGCCGCGATGGCGAACGCCATGCCGGAGACCAGGGCGGCCGCTTTGGCCTTGGAGAACAAATTCATCGATAGCTCCTCACAAAAATAATGTCTCAGTGCTGATGTGAGAGATTGTGTTTTTCGGAGCGGGCGAAATCAAACAAGTAATTTTTCGCTTAGGTCATCGATTTTTTCGATGACAAGGCGAAGGGCTCTGGTTAACCCTGAGACCGCTTCGCTGTGCGCTTGGCACGTGGCTTCGGGCCGGGTTGCTGTCCGTCGATGAAGCTGAAGACCTCGTTGACGACAGTCTCGACAGCATGAGAGGTGGGGTCCGCGCGGAACGTAGCGAATACGGGGAGCGGCTGCAACGCCGTGTCGCACTTGAGCAGCTTGAGATTGCGGTGGGCAACCAGCCGCCGCGCGGCGGCCAGCGGCAGTGTGGCTACACCGAAGCCACCGTCAACGAGCTGCGTCATCGCCGAAATCGACGAGATGGTGTGCACCCGCTTGGGCTCCAGCTCAGCTTGACGAAACTGGTCCACCAGCGCCACGTGCGGCTGAGCGCCGCGC
>JBKJTX010000107.1:0-10293 GCA_046590315.1 Ramlibacter sp.
GCGCTGGCACTCGATGCGGCGCACTCGTTCGATGACCTTGATGCGCAACTGCCCAAGCTGCTGGAAAACCGTGACGCGGTCTGGTACCCCTTCGCGATCCATCCCGGACTGGAAGCGCGGGTCGGCGGCTGGCTGAACGAAGTGCGCGCGCGCGTGCGCTATGGCGCCCTGTGCCCCGAGCAGCAGCGCGACCTGTGTTCCGTTCTCGACGAGATGCGCCTCATCAAAGACGCGCAGGAACAGGACACGATGCGCCGCGCCGCGCAGATCAGCGCCCGCGGTCATGTCCGGGCGATGAAGATGGCCGCGCGCCAGTTACGCGAGGGCCAGGACGTGCGCGAGTTTCACCTCGACGCCGAGTTGCTGCATGAATTTCGCCTGGGCGGCTCGCAGTACCCAGCTTACGCCTCGATCGTCGCAGCGGGCGCCAACGCCTGCGTACTGCACTACCACGCGGACGCAGCGCCGATCAAGGACGGCGAGCTGGTGTTGATCGATGCCGGTTGCGAGCTGGACGGCTACGCGAGCGACATCACGCGCACCTTTCCCGCCAACGGTAAATTCACCGGGCCGCAGCGCGCGCTGTATGACATCGTGCTGGCGTCGCAGGAAGCATCGGTCGCCGTGACCAAGCCGGGCGCCCGCTTCACCGACCCGCACGACGCGGCGGTGAAGGTGCTGGCGCAAGGCATGCTCGATGTGGGTCTGCTGGACAAGAACAAGGTGGGTTCACTGCAGGACGTCATCGACAACCGCAGCTACTTCCAGTTTTACATGCACCGCACAGGCCATTGGCTGGGCATGGACGTGCACGATTGCGGCAGCTACGTCGAGCCGTCGCAGGTGGGCCAAGTCAGCGAGCGCAAGGACCCGCTGTCGGGCGAGATGATCAAGAACCGGCCCAGCCGTCTGCTGCAGCCCGGCATGGTGCTCACCATCGAGCCGGGCATCTACGTGCGACCGGGCGAGGGCGTGCCCGAGCAGTTTCATCACATCGGAATTCGCATTGAAGACGACGCGATCGTGAATGCGGGCGGCTGCGAACTCATTTCGCGCGATGTGCCGGTCAAGCCCGACGAGATCGAAGCGCTGATGCGCGGTTGAACCGTCAGGCGACAGCGCTACGTTACCTTTCGGGGAACCTGGAAACTCTAGCTGCCGCGCCGGCGCGCACCGAGCGCGGCCACCGCCTCGGTGCCGGCACGGTGGCCGTGCGTGAAGGCTTCTTCGAAAACAGAATAGCCGGAGAGGTCGCTGTGAGCGAAGTGCACGCGCCGCCAAGACCCCGCCTGCGGCCGCTGCAAGGCGGCGAGCGCGGCGCTGCCCCTCGTTCCCGGGACGGGGATTGCCATCGCATGACCATAGCGGGCGACCTCAACGCGCAACGTCTTGGCACGCAAATCGGGATGCGCGCCCGACAATTCGTCCAGCACTTCGTCGCGCCAACCTGACCAAGGGCGGTCCAGCAACTGCTGGCGCGCGTTCGGCACATCACCCAGCGGACGGTACCAAGTGAGCACCGTCGGCTCGGGCAAGGGGTTCAGGTTCTGGTGGCCGGCATTGATGTAGCCGAGGCCGCGTGCGCCGTAGATGACGTTGTCCCAGGAAAGTGGCGCGCCGGGGCGGTCGTGCAGGGGGCGCTCGATATGAACATTGGCCACGGCCCACGGCGCATAGCGCAGCCGCAGCGCCGCTTCCGCGAGCGCCTGCGGTGGCGCGTTCAGCACGCGGGCCGCGACGAAGAGCGGCAGCGCCACGATGCACTGCGCGGCCTGCCAGCGTTCTAGCTGCTGCGCACCTGCGTCCCAGGCATCCACCTCAACCCCTGCCTCGCTCACGCTGACAAGCGTTACGACCTTGCCCGGTAACAGCCGCTCGCCCAACGGCTTGGCGAGCGCATCGGCCAAACGCGCGTTGCCTTCGGGCCAGGTGAGCAGGCCATCACGATCGCCGCCCTCACCGGGCACCTGGAAACCATGGCGACTCGCGAAGTAGTGCACGCCGGCCCAAGCCGAGACCGTGCCCACGCCGGCGCCGTAGTCGTCGCGACAGCAATAGTCGAGGTACCAGCGCAGATGCTCGTCGTTGAGCCGCTCGCGGTTCAACCATTCGCCGAAGGTGACGGCATCGAGCGCGCGATGGCTCGCCGGCATGGCGCCACGCAGCGGCACACGAAAGCGCGCGCGCTTGTGCGCCTGCGCGACACGCTGTGCGAACACCCGGTATTGCGCGAGCGTGGCAGCCGGCACGCCTTGCACCGGCAGCAGGCCCTCTTGCCAGTTGCCGTTGAAGAACAGGCGCTCCTGCGGGCTGTGGCACAGATGGCGCTCGTCGTACACCCACTGGCCGGCCACCTTCTTGACCATGCCGAGCTCCTGGAGGAAGTCACGCACCTCGCCGGCTGCATCGTCCGGAGTCGGCAGGTAGTGCGCGCCGAGCGGGCATGGCAGACCGCCAACTTGGGCAGCACGGCTGTTGCCGCCGGCGCCGTCCTCCAGTTCCAGCAGCGCAAAATTTTCGACGCCCGCCTGGCGCAGAACGCGGGCCGCCGAGAGTCCGGCGATACCGCCGCCCGCGATGAGCACATCGCAACGGCGGGTGATGACGGGCGGCGTTGCCGGTGGGGGCCCGCGAAGCAAGTGGCCGCGTTCAGGCAAGGACCCGTTGAAGCCGCCGGTGATTCGGCGCTCGGGCGCGCACGCCGCCAAAGGCAGCGAAGCGGCACCCAGCACAGCGCGGCGCGAGATCATGGCACCTTGCCCCACTCGCGCTCGTAGGTGGTCACCAACACCTGGTTGGACAGGCGATTGACCTCTGCCGGCACGCGCGCCATGTCGCGCGGAAAGTCGAACAGCAAGGGCAGGCTCTCCAGCGAGAGAAACTTGAGCCCTGCCGGCAACTCGACCGGTTGGCGGAACGGCCTGCGACCGGCGATCACGAAGCCCCATTCGCCAAAGCTCGGCACATGTGCGTGGTAGGGCGCGGTCTTGAACCCCACCGATTCCAGCGTGGTCACCACCGTCCAGAAACTCTGACGGGCCACCAGCGGCGAGGTCGTTTGCACGACGGCATAGCCGCTTGCGGCAAGGCGCTGCTCCAAGAGTGCATAGAAAGAGCTCGTATACAGTTTGCCGACCGAGAAGTTCGTCGGGTCGGGAAAGTCCACCACGATGATGTCGAACATTTCCTGTGCTTGCTCCAGCCACTGGAACGCATCGGCGTTGACGATTTTCAGCTTGGGCGAGGAGAGCGCGCCGCCGTTCAACCGCGCCAGCGTCTCGTGCGAAGCAAACAAGCGCGTCATGTTCGGGTCGAGCTCGACCAGCGTGATGGTCTCCACGCCAGGGTAGCGCAGGATCTCGCGCACCGCCATGCCGTCGCCGCCGCCCAGCACCGCCACCTTGCGAGCGGCGCCGTGCGCGCTCATGGCGGGGTGCACCAGCGCTTCGTGATAGCGGTACTCGTCGCGTTCGGCGAACTGCAGGTTGCCGTTCAGGAACAGTCGGTGCCCGGCGCGGCCCTGCGTGATGACGATGCGCTGGTAAGGCGATGTCGCCGCGAAGACCACCGGGTCCTGATAAAACTTGTCTTCGGCCAGCGAGGTGATGTGGTGCGCGCTGGCAAAACCCACGCACAACACGGCGACAGCGGCAAGGCAGGCGACCGCATGGGCGCGCACGCGTCGCAATTCGTGCCGGAAAAGCCAGAGCGCCCACAGCGCCACGGCGGCATTCATCAAGCCGAACAGCAGGCCCGTGCGCACCAGGCCCAATTGCGGCACCAACAACAAGGGGAAAGCGACCGACACTGCGAGCGCACCCAGGTAGTCGAACGTCAGGACCTGCGAGACGAGTTCCTTCAATGCCACGTTGCGCTTCAGAATGCGCATGACCAGCGGAATCTCCAGGCCGACCAGCGCGCCGACGGCAAATACCAGCCCGTACAACAGTGCGCGAAAGCCGCCCGGCACGTAGGCGTTGGCGACGAACAGAATCGCCGGCAAAAAGCCGCCGATCAGCGCCACCATCAGCTCGATGCGAAGGAAATGCCCGGGCAGCTGCCGCTCAAGAAAGCGAGAGAGCCAGGACCCCACACCCATGGCAAACAGGTAGGTGCCAATCACGGTAGAAAACTGCAGCACCGAATCGCCCAGCACGTACGAAGCCAGTGCACCGGCCGCGAGTTCGTAGACCAGCCCGCAGGCGGCCACGACGAACACGGAGGCCAGAAGCGCAACCTCGACCGGGCCCGGCGACCCGTGAGACGCCTTCACGTGGGTGGCCGTGGAACCGGCTCTGCCGGGCCGCTGGCCGCGCCCCCTTGAGGGGGAGGCGGCCGCAGGCCGCTTCGGGGGGGAGCCATTTTCTAGCCGTGCACCGCTGCGGCGACGATGATGGAGAGGCCGAGCGCCATGGCGCCGACCACAATGCCGAGCGCGACATTTTGCTTCTGGATGATCTCCTCCCACAGGTTGTAGGGCGTGATCTTGTCGATGATGACGAAGCTCACCCAGAAGATGAACACGCCGATCAGCGCGTACAGGATGGAGCCGAAGAAGGCCCCGGGTTTCAACCACTCGATGCTCATGTTGCTCTCCAGAATTGATGTGTCACTTGTGGCCACCGCCACCTGAATACCCGCCGTAGGATCCGCCGCTGTTGCGACCCGAGGAAAGGTTCGACCCGGATTCCTCGCGATCGCCGACGCAGGCCTTGACCACCGCCAGCAGGACAAGGATCACCAGGAACAGAATCATGATCGTGCCGCAGCCGATGCCACTGCCGCTGGTCGGGCCGGCGTCGCTGCGCTTGAGCATCTCCTTCTTGTCCTCCAGCTTGAAGGCCTTGGCGACAGTGTCGCTGGCAATCTTGCTGCCGGACGACCAAGTGACCTCCTTGGGCGTCTGCTCCATCGACAGCAAACTGGCGCCCTGGGCAAAGTCCCGGTTGAAGGATTTCTGGCCGCGCTCGACCGGCCAATAGAACTCGCCGGCCACATAGTTGGTTTCCGCTTCATAGCTGTACTGAAGTTTGTAGCCGGTGCCGAGATACACCGCGCTCTGGCCGTTCGGCGCGAGCGAGGGCGCCCCGGTGATTGGCTTTACCATGCTCCAGCCTTCTTCGGAATCCACGAGGAAGGTGAAGCCGCGCTTGCGGTTGTAGAGCAGGTACTCGCTCCAGCCAAAATGCTCGTCAGTATCTTGGGGCTCGTGGCCCGTGCGCTGCTGGAACCCTACGACCTGCCATTCAACGCCCTGCAGCTGGCCGATAGCGCCGAGCGGAATCATCGGCTGCACCGGCTCGTCCTGCTGTGCATGCATCAAGCCGCCGCCCAGCCCGGCCGTGAGATTGATCAGGCTGTGGCAGGAGCGGCAGGTGATGCTCTTGCTGGTGGCCAATGTGACCTCGACCGGCGCACCGCAGTTCGGGCAGTCGAACTGCCGGCCCTGTTCTTCCTTGATGCTGTCTTCTCGCAGGCCCGTGAGCTGCAGCTCGTCCAGCAAGACCGAGCGGCCGCGGGCCAGGGCGGGCGGTTGGACGCCATAGTCGAAGCTGAGCAATTCGCCATCGGGACTGCGCAGCTCCACCACCGCAAAGCGCTGACCGAGCGGCGGCAGTTTGGGCAGCTCGCCCTGCGCTGACAACAGGGCAACCTGCTCGTTCGATGTGACCGCAAACGACTTGCCTTCGACGGCCGTCGTCGCGCCCAGGCGCAACTGCGCCGCTGCGGGCACGTCGCGGTGCATAACCGAAGGCAGTGAGAACACATAGGCGCCGTTGTCTTCGCCCAGAATGGCCGTGGTGCCATCGTCGAAGACCGCGTTCCACTCGGTCCAGGTGCCGGTGTCGCCCTGGTATTGCAGCCGGCCGATGAGGGTGAAGGCCCGGCCCTTCCAGCGCCCCGCTGCCATGAGCTGCAGGGGGCTGTGGTCGTCGAACAGCTCGGCCATCTTGCCGACGCGTGCGAGCGTCTCGCCCGAGCGCACCACAGTGCTCTGGCAGAAACTGCACACAGCGTGCGTGGACTGCGCGCTGCGGAATTCGACCGGCGCGCCGCAGCCCGGGCAGGGCGCCCGGTAGACGCGTTGCGGGCCTGTCTCAGCCACGCCGAGGGTCTGTCAACACTAAACGAGTTTCTTCAGCAATTCAGACTTCTTGCTGTCGAACTCTTCCTCTGTGAGGATGCCCTTGGCCTTGAGCTCGCCGAGCTTTTCGAGGGTGGCCATCACGTCGTCGGGCTTGACGGCTGCAACTGGCACAGCCGGGTCAGCAGCAGACGATGCCTGCAATCCCTTTTGCAGGTTCTGCGCCAGCACTTGGCCCATCGCGATCCCTGCGCCCAGGCCCATCGCGTCACCGGCCACGCCACCACCGCCGGAAGCCGCCCCCTTGGCCATCTCGGGGATCGCCTGCGCGGTCTGGTACTGCATGAACTTGCCCATGTCGTTGCCGACCATCCCCATGCCAATGCGTTGGTCCAGGAGCTTTTGCAGCTCCTCCGGCAGCGACAGGTTCTGCACCGTCATACCGTCGAGCCGCAAGCCGATGGCCGCAAAGGCCGGAGTGAGCTCGGTGGCGAGCGCGCGCGCGAATTCGATCTGGTTGGCCGCCAGATCGAGAAAGGGAATACCGCTCTGCGCGATCGCGTCGGAGATGTGCTGCAGGACCATCCCACGCAGCTGGCCGTCGAGATCCCCCGCAGTGTAGACATCGCGCGTGCCCGAAATCTTGCTGTGGAAGAGGCTCGGGTCGGCCACGCTGTAGTTGTAGTTACCAAAGGCGCGCAGGCGCACCGCGCCGAAGTCCTTGTCGCGGATGGTGATCGCCTGCGGGGTGCCCCAGCGCTGGTCGATTTGCTGGCGCGTGCTGAAGAAGTAGACGTCACTCTTGAAGGGCGACTCGAAGAGCTTGTCCCAGTTCTTCAGGTACGTGAGCACCGGGATGGTCTGCGTCGTCAGCTTGTACATGCCGGGGCCGAACACGTCGGCGACTTTGCCTTCGTTGACGAACACGGCCATCTGCGACTCGCGCACCGTGAGCGAGGCGCCGTACTGGATTTCCATGTCGCGCATCGGAAAGCGCCAGGCCAGCGTGCCTTCGGCATCCTCCGTCCACTGGATGATGTCTATGAACTGTTTCTTGATGAAGTCCATCAGGGCCATGGTCGCTCCTTCGCGCGGGGTGGTCGGCGGATGATAGCGCTCCGCTGGGCCCCGGCACATTGACTCTGTGCCGGGTGTAAACTTGACGTCCAGATGACTCAGACGCGGCGGCCATGTATGCCCGGCGATCGGGGCATGCTCCGGCGGTCCGCGCCTGATTCCTACCCAGCCGACAGAAAACAAACCACAGATTGGCGCTGTCCCTCAAGGGGAGTCGCCGCGGAGTAGAACCGTGCCCGTCCAAACCGATCTTCTCAACGATCCGAACGCACTGCGGCAGTCGTTCCTCGACTGCATGCGCGAGCTGGGCTCGGCCGTCGTGCCCTCGTCCAGCTTGCTGCCCGAGAACGACCCGACCACCTTGTTCAACGGCAGCGGCATGCAGCCGATGATTCCTTATCTGCTCGGCGAAAAGCACCCGGCCGGAAACGACATTGCCAATACTCAGAAGTGCGTGCGCACCGGCGACATCGAGGAGGTTGGCGATACCTCCCATCTCACCTTCTTCGAGATGATGGGCCGCTGGGCCTTTGGCGCCGACCCGCAGACGTACAAGCGCGATCAGCTCCGCTACATCTGGAAGTGGCAGGTCGAAGTGCTCGGCCTGGACCCGCGCCACTTGTACGTCAGTGTTTTCGCCGGCAACGCGGAAATGAGCATGGAGCGCGACGACGCCGCGATCGCGCTGTGGAGTGATTTGTTCCGCGGCGTCGGGATTGACCCGGTGGTCGAAACCGATCCGTGGACGCACGGGGCGTCGCGCGGCGGGCGCATCTTCGTCTACGACGAGGGCCAGAATTGGTGGAGCCGCGCGGGCGTGCCTGCCAAGATGCCGGTGGGCGAGCCAGGCGGCCCCGACAGCGAGATGTTCTACGATTTCGATGCAACGGGGGACCCGAAGGACCACCCTGCGACCGACACCCCGCGTTTCCTGGAGATCGGCAACAACGTCTTCATGAGCCACCGCCGCACGGCCGACGGCTTTGTGCCGCTGGCGCGTCCCAATATCGATTACGGCGGCGGCCTGGAGCGCGTGTGCGCGGCCGTGAACGGGAATCCGGACGTCTACGCCACCGCATTTTTCCGAAGCCCCTTGAAGAAGCTGGAGCAGTTGACCGGCAAGCAATACGCCGAGGCCCAGCGCGAATTCCGGATCATCCTCGACCATACCCGGGCGGCCACCTTCCTGATCGCGGATGGGGCTGTGCCCAGCAACACCGACGCCGGCTACATCACGCGCCGCCTGATGCGCCGCGCGATTCGCATGGGATTGAAATTAGGCCTGACCACGAACTTCATGTCCGAGCTGTCGTCCCTTTACATCGCCGAGGCGACCGCATACCCGAACCTGGCGCGAGAGCAGGATCGCATCCTTTCCAACGTCACCGGCGAGGAGCAGCAGTTCCGCAAGACGCTGGAAGCCGGCGAGCGCAGTATCAAGAAGCACTTTGAAAGCAGGCGCGAAGTGACCGGCGCCGACGCCTTCTACTTCTACGAAACTTTCGGTTTCCCGCGTGAACTGACCGAGGAATTGCTGTCCGAGCAAGGCATGGCGTTGACCGATGCCGAAGGTTTCGCCAAGGCCGCCGAAGAGCATGCCGTGAAGTCGCGCACTGCGGCGGCGGGCAAGTTCAAGGGCGGTTTGGCCGACCACAGCGACAAGACCACGGCGCTGCACAGTGCGACCCATCTTTTGCTGGCGGCGCTGCAACATGTGTTGGGCAAGCATGTTCACCAAAGGGGCAGCAACATCACGGCCGAGCGCGCGCGGTTCGACTTCTCCCATGGAGAGAAGATGAGTGAGGAGCAGAAGGCCGCAGTGGAAAAATACGTGAACGAAGCGATTTCTTCCAACGCCGCGATGACCACCACCGAAATGCCCAAGGAGCAAGCCAAAGAAGAAGGCGTGGAGGGCAGCTTCTGGGAAAAGTATCCGGACGTGGTGAAAGTGTTCGAGTTTCGCGACCCTTCGGGCAAGGCCTGGAGCCGCGAATTGTGCGGCGGCCCGCATGTCCCCAACACCGAGCTTATCGGCAAATTCGGCGCGTTCAAGATCCAAAAAGAAGAAAGCAGCTCCGTCGGCGTGCGACGCATCAAGGCGGTGCTGGAATAGGCACCGGCGTGAGCGGCAATGCCACGCCCCCCGGCGCAATAACCTCCGCCGAAACGGTGCCGATTTCGAGTCGGTTCGCGCGCCTTAACGCGCATCTCCTGACGTGCGACGCGGCGAACTTTCATGCCGCCCAGTTTGAACGCGACAAACTGGCGTGCCCCCCAAGCGTCGCGCGCAGCGTGCACAAGCGGCAGGCCGAGTTTTACTTCGGCCGGATGGCCGCGAGGTCGGCGTTGGCGGAACACGGAGTCCACGGGGTGGAGGTGGCAATTGGCGCTGCGCGGGAACCCGTCTGGCCTGTAGGCTTCATCGGCAGCATTACCCACTGCCTTCATTTCGCTGCGGCGGCGGTGGCGCCGTGCGGCGAGCTTCACGGCATCGGCATCGACGCTGAGTGGGCCGCCAGCCCGAGCGAGGTGCGGGCGCTGAAGCAAGAGGTTCTTGATGCGGGCGAGCGCGCATTGCTTGAACGTCTACCGTCGAATTTGCCGATCGGCGTTCTGACCGCGCTGGTGTTCTCGGCCAAGGAAAGCGTCTTCAAGGCGACCTATGCCTCGCTTGGGCGTTACGTCGATTTCAGCGCAGCGCGGCTCGTCCACCTGTGCGAGCGCAGTGGCCGCTTGACGCTGGAGCTGAACCAAGACTTCCACCCGCAGTTGCCACGCGGCCACGCGTGCGAGGTCGAGTTCCGGCTTCTGCGGCCGGAGGTGATCTTCACCAGCTTCGTCTGGTAGGGCGAGCGCCTACAATCGCAAGCCCCGAAGAACCGGCGCGGTCCTTGCCGAGGTTTAAGCTGCGCTCAGGAGACACAACGAACATGCCCTCGACCCCTTCGGCCGACGCCGACCAAGAGCGCGCAGAGCTGCGCCAAGCCGCGCTCGAGTACCACGAATTTCCCACCCCCGGCAAGGTGGCGATCCACGCCACCAAGCAACTGCTGAACCAGCACGACCTGGCGCTGGCTTATTCGCCCGGCGTCGCCGCGCCTTGCGAAGAGATCGTCAAGGACCCGAACAAC